>CAKOHQ010000007.1 GCA_934085875.1 uncultured Bacilli bacterium
CTTTCTTTAGGGCCCTCACTATATATTATTATCGAAAAATCTGCTTTTCCTTTTTTTTCTTAAATTTTTTTAAAAAAATTTAAATAAACAACAAATAATAAAAATTATATATTCAAAAATATATTTTCTGCTACATTCTAATACAAAAAAAATATATTTAATAAATCATTAAAAAATTAATTGTCATATAAATTTATTAAAATATCCATAGAATACAACAACATGATAAAATATAAAATTTTTCAAAATTAAAAAAAGACAGATAATTCTGTCATTTTATTAACCCATTACTAATGCAAATAATGATAATACTACTATGTTGGCTATTGCAATAGTAAGTACTATTTTGAAAGCAAATTTAACCCAGGTAGAATATTCTACTTTTGCTAATGCTAAACCACCCATTATTGCTCCACATGTTGGAGTAATTAAGTTTACAAGTCCATTTGCAGATACCATTGTCATTACAGATACTTCTGTACTATAACCTAATTGCGCTGCAAGAGGTGCAATAATTGGAGTCGATAATGTTGCAAGCCCACTACTTGATGGTACTAATATTGATAATATAATATGTAATATATAATTAAGTGGTACAAATGCTAATTCTGGTAATTTAGATAGCATATTTGCTGCATTATAAATTATATAATTATCTAAGTATGTTGTTTTCATTAATACACTAGCTCCACGAGCTACTGCTATAATTAATATAACACCTATCATATCATCTGCACCATCTACGAATGTATCAACAAATCCTTTTTCACCAAATTTATTAATGATAGCAATGATGATTGACATAACTAAGAACCATAATGCAGATTCATAGAACCACCAGTTACCTAAACTAGAACCAGTAAGCCATCCAGTAAATTTATCAAATAATGTTATATTAAATTCACCCCATGGAATAAATCCAATAATCATTATTACAAATGTTAATGCAAATAAATATAATGTAACTTTTTGTTTTCCAGTTAAAACTGCTTTATCTTTAGTAGTTGTTTCATATTTACCAAATTTCTTTTCAGCATTATTTTGTTCTCTTAAACTCATTATTGTTGAACCTTTATCACGTTTAACTTTAGCAGCATAACGTAATACGAAGAAACAACTTATTGCAAGTGATGTTAGCCATAATATAACACCAATCATAATTACTAATCCTTGATTAGCTTTAATTCCATCTGGCAAAGCACTTATTGCAGCACCAGTTGCAAATGGATTAATAGTTGAACCTAGAACCCCACTACCAGCACCAAGTAGTATGGTAGCAGACCCTACAACAGGATCCATTCCAGCAGCCATCATAGTTGCTGCCAATAATACATAAAAACCTACTGTTTCTTCAAGCATTCCATAAGTTGTTCCACCTACTGAAAATATAAACATCAAGATAGGAATTAAAAGTAATTCTCTTCCCTTTAATTTTTGTACTAATGCTTTAATACCAGTTTCAAGAGCACCAGTCTTATTTATAACAGCTAAGAAACCTCCTAAAACCATTATAAATATTGATACATCTACTGCATCTTCAAAGCCTAATATTGGTGACATTAATACATCTGATAATTTTGCACCAACTGTTCCACTTCCATTAACAATATTTTCTCCTACAAACTTTGCATTTGGAAGTAAATGTGATAATATTCCTAAACCAAATATTAGTATAAGAATAATTGAAAAAGCTGATAACATTGTTTTCTTTTTCTTTTTTGCCATTTTATTTTTTCCTCCTTATAGTTGTACCATTTTTACCTTTTATTGCATCAAGTGCATTTTCTAAAGAACTAATAACTGCTACTTTTTTATCATCATTTTCTACAAATGACATACAAGCTTCAATTTTTGGCAACATACTACCAGGTTTAAATTCTTTTGATTTAATAAAATATTTTAAATCACTTATATCTACATCATCTAATCCAGTTTGATTTTCTGTATTAAAGTTGATATAGACTTTATCAATTGAAGTAAGTATTAAAAGCATATCAGCATCTATTAATTTTCCAAGTAAACTTGCAGTTTTATCTTTATCTATAACTGCATCTACTCCCTCTAATAGTTCTATTTTATTTGTTCTTACAACTGGTATTCCACCACCACCACATGCAATAACTACGACATCATCATCAATAAGTTTTTTTATAACATTTTTTTCAATAATGTCTATTGGTTCAGGAGATGGTACTACTCTCCTAAAACCTCGCCCAGCATCTTCTTTCATGATATAGCCTTTTTCATTTTCGATTTTTACCGCTTCACTTTTTGTATAAAAATCTCCAATAGGTTTTGTAGGATTTTTAAAGGCTTTATCTTTCTTATCTACTAGGACTTGTGTTATTAAGGTTGCACAATTTTTAACAATACCACATCTTTCTAATTCATCTTGTAAGCATTGTTGTAATTGGTAACCAATATAACCTTGACTCATACTTCCACATTCAGCAAAAGGCATATCCGGTGTTTTAACTTTGCCATTTGATGCATATTCCATTGCTAGACTTATTGCTCCTACTTGTGGACCATTTCCATGCGTAAGTACTATTTTATTTCCATCTTTAATTAAATCTACAAGTATTTTACTTACGCTTTCCAATATTTTTAATTGTTCACTAGGAGTTTTGCCTAAAGCATTTCCTCCTAGCGCAACCACTATTTTACTCATTTTTCATTGTAGCATACATAACTGCTTTTATAGTATGCATCCTATTCTCTGCTTGATCAAATACTTTTGATTGATTACTATTAAATACTTTATCAGTAACTTCCATTTCTTTAAGTCCAAATTTTTCATAAACATCTTTACCAATAGTTGTATTCAAATCATGAAATGATGGTAAACAATGTAAGAATATTGCATTAGCTTTAGCATTAGACATTACATTATCATTAACTTGATAAGCATTAAGTAATTTAATTCTTTCATTCCATACTTCATCTGGCTCTCCCATAGATACCCAAACATCTGTATATATAACATCTGCATCTTTGGTACCAACATTAACATCCTCTGTAAAACTAATTGTTGCACCTGTTGAACTAGCTATTTCTTTAGCTTTAATAACCAAATCTAAATTAGGCCATAAACTCTTAGGAGCACAAGCAACAAAATGCATTCCCATTTTAGCGCAAACTATCATTAAAGAATTTGCAACATTATTTCTAGCATCTCCCATGAATACTAATTTTATATCTTTTAAATGTCCAAAATTTTCTTCAACAGTTAATACATCTGCTAACATTTGAGTAGGATGAAATTCCGTAGTTAAACCATTCCAAACTGGAACTCCAGCATTCTCTGCTAATATTTCTACAATACTTTGCTCAAATCCACGATATTCAATTCCATCGTACATTCTACCTAATACTTTTGCTGTATCACTTATACTTTCCTTTTTACCCATTTGACTACTTCCAGGATCTAAATATGTAACTCCCATACCTAAATCTCTACCAGCAACTTCAAAAGCACAACGTGTTCTAGTAGAAGTTTTTTCAAATAAAAGTACAATGTTTTTTCCTTTTAAATATTCATGAGATATATTATTTTTCTTCTTTTCTTTTAAATCTTTAGACAAATCCAACAAATATCTAATTTCTTCCGGAGTATAATCAATTAATGTTAAAAAATTCCTGCCAGTTAAATTCATCTTCTTCATCCTTTCCATAGGTGGGTACATCAAACAT
Organism: uncultured Bacilli bacterium; assembly: GCA_934085875.1. Lineage (GTDB taxonomy): Bacteria > Bacillota_I > Bacilli_A > RF39 > UBA660 > UMGS1124. The sequence continues at coordinate 3,694 of CAKOHQ010000007.1, forward strand.
TTCAATATCTTCTTTTACTTCATTTTTAATACTTAAATCTTCTCTTACTAAAGGCATACTCATACAACGAGGGCCTCCTCTACCACGAGATAATTCAGCACTATTCATTTCGATAACTTTAAGTCCATGTTCTCTTAGTATATTATTAGTTATATTATTTCTGTTGTATACTACAACTACACCAGGTGCTATTGCCAAAGTATTAGTTCCATCATTCCATTGTTCTCTTTCACTACTTGTTTTTTCTCCACCAGCACATGGAATTAATTCAACCTTTCTTCCTAAATATTTTTCTAATATTTCTTCTAAACTTCCGCTAACTTCAATAACATTTAAGTCTTCATCACTATCAGGAATATCCCCTTCAGTAATTTCAAATACTTGTAATGTTTCCATTATTCCTGGATGATATGTAAATTTATCATAATCAATTTGAGTAAATACAGTATCTAAATGCATAAATGCACGACTTTCTGGAATATTAAATGCAAGTATAGTATCTATCATACAATCAGGATCACGAAACATATTTTTAGCAAGCTCATCAATTGCAGCAGCTTCAGTTCTTTGACTAATTCCAACAGCAAGTACATGTTCACTTAAATTTAAAACATCTCCACCTTCAATATGATAAGACAAATATCTATCATAATATTTCTTTACATCTTTGTTATAATCAGGATGATAATTAAATATATATTCTGCATAAATTGTCTCTCTATTTCTAGTAACAGAATACATTTTATTTAAAATAATACCATTACCACTACTAGCAAAAGGATCACGAGTAAAATATAAGTTTGGCATAGGATCAGCAATAAACTCTGATTCTTCACTAACTAAATCTACTAAAGACTTTTCTATTTCTCTTTTCTTTCTACTAATATCTCCTATTTTAATACCTTCCATAGTTTTTAAAACTAATTCTTTTTTATTTACAAAACTCTTTAAATACTCATAAACTAATGTCTTATACTTAGGAGTACGTATACCAGCCTCATATATAAATTGTCTTATAAACTTATCTTCTATTTCACTACTAAGATTTAATACATCAGCCATTAAATCTTCCAAAAACACTACTTCAACTCCATTACTTCTTAATATAGTAACAAATTCTTCATGTTCTTTTATTGCATCTGGTAAATAAGGAATATCATCAAATAACAATCTACTTAATGTATCTGGAGTTAAATTCAATAACTCATTACCAGGTCTATGTAACAGCACTTTTTTAAGTGGTGCAATTTCACTTCTTACATTTATCACACTCATAAATTCTTCTCCTTCTATTCTACATTACTAGTATAACATATAAATTATTTTTTTTAAAACAAAAAAGTGAAAATAATATTAAATTTCACTTTATTATACTTTTATAAATTTAACAGTCCCAAAAACTTCTTTAAACTATCACTTTTAGGATTATTAAAAATATCATCAACACTCCCAGTTTCTATTATTTCTCCATTATTCATATATATTATTTTATTACTAACATTCTTAATAAATTTCATTTCATGAGATACAATAATCATTGTCATTCCATCATCAGCAATAGATTTAATAACGTCTTCAACTTCAAGTACCATTTCAGGATCCAAAGCACTTGTAGGTTCATCAAAAAGTATTATATCTGGTTTCATAATAAGAGTTCTAATAATTGCAACACGTTGTTTTTCTCCACCAGATAACTCTTTAGGATAATTATTTATTTTATCAACTAAATTAAATCTTTTAAGTAATCCCTTAGCTTCTTTAATAGATTTATCTCTACTCATGATTTTTAATTTATTTGGTGCCAATATAATATTTTCTAACACTGTTAAATTATCAAATAAATTAAATGATTGAAACACCATACCAATATGCCTTCTTATTTCATTTAAATTATTTTTTTCTTTTAAAATATCTTTTCCTTTAAATACAATTTCACCACTATCAGGAATTTCTAACATGTTTAAACATCTTAAACAAGTACTTTTCCCACAGCCACTAGGACCTATTATAGCAAAACGATCCCCATCATTAACTTCAAAACAAATATTCTTTAGCACAGTCTTTTTATTAAAACTTTTATTTATATTTTTAACCTCTAGCATTATTTAATTTCCTCTCTAAGTTACTAATTAATTTAGCAAGTGATAAAGTTAATAACAAATATATCATTGCAACAATTATTAATGGGAAAAAATAATCATATGTACGTGATGCAATAATGTCACTAGCTTTAGTAAGTTCTATAATTCCTATGTAAGCACCAACACTAGTTTCTTTTAAAAGAGTAATAAATTCATTACCCAAAGCTGGTAATATATTTCTTATTGCTTGAGGTAATATAATATTTTTCATAATAGTACCATATTTCAAACCTAAACTAAGTCCAGCTTCCATCTGTCCTTTATCTATACTATTTATTCCACTTCTAATAATTTCAGAAACATACGCTCCACTATTTATTCCAAATGCAAGGACACCAACAACTAATATATTAATATCTACACTTTTAAATATAACATAATATATTATCATTAATTGTAATATAACAGGTGTTCCCCTTATAATATTTACATAACACTTAGATAAAATATTTAATATTCCTAATTTTTTATTATTATCGTAGTAATTTCTAATTAATGCAACAATTATTCCAATAACTATACCTAATATAACGGCAAACAAAGCTATTAAAATAGTATTAAATAATCCCTCTAATATATATTTATAACGACTTTCATATATTAAACTATAATATAATGTATTCTTAATCCACTCCAACATAATTCACCTATTCTGTATATTCTAAAACATATTCATCTATCTTACCAGAACTCTTTAATTCATCTATCACTTCATTAATAACATCCATTAATTCTTTATTGTCTTTCTTTACTACCATTCCATAATTCTCAGAAGACAATATATTATTTAATATTTTTAAGTTAGAGTTCTTATTTATTATTTGTTTTGCAGGTAATTCATCCATTACAACACAATCTACTTTATTATTTTTTAAATCTTCAACAGCTGCTAAATATTTTTTCTGTCTAGTAATAATAGCATTTTTGTAGTTATTAGTTACAAATGTATCTGCTGTACTACCTAATTGAACTGCAATCTTCTTAGTATTTAAATCATTAAAATCTGATTCTAAATCACTATTTTTAACTATAACAACTATTTTAGATGTAAAATAATCTTTAGAAAAATCTACTTGTTTACTTCTTTCTTCTGTATAACTTATTCCAGCTGCACCAATATCAGCTTTACCACTTTTAACTTCATTTATTATAGAATCAAAGGCAACATCTTTTATAACTAATTTTTTATTTAATTTATTTGCAATTTCCTTTATTATATCTACATCTACTCCAACAATTTCATTATTTTGATAATATTCAAATGGAGCAAAACCAGCTTCTGTAACCATTACAAGCTCATCCTTACTCCTACCACATCCACATAACATAATTAAACATATACTTAATAATATAATTTTTTTCATATTCATACACTCCTATACATTAAAAATTATATCATTAAAAAAATGAATTAACAATATTTTATTAATTCGTTTACATGCTAATTTTATTTTAATTTTAATGTGTATGGATTTGAACTTGTTCCATCTCCACCATTTATTAGCACATTTGATTTGATATTGATGCTAGGACGTACACCACTATTACCAATAACAGGGAAATTATTAACCAATCCATACCAATTATTAAAAGTCCAATTGTACGCGCCTCCATCGTTGGAAATTGGAGACAAAAGCCACCAAAAAGAAGAAGTTGAATTATATAAATAGGATTTAGAACTATCATACTCACCAAGACTCTCATCATATGATCCAATTCCAGCATATTTAGCTTCATTATAACTTAACAAACCAATTGGATATGTTAAATCTTTATTTATTTTTACTCCTTTTACTGTTGTATCACTTGTATTATTCTTTGATGTAAATCTTGAATAATTATTATCTGAATTTTTTGCACATTCTAATGATTTTGAATAATATCCATTATAATAGGTATCTTCTTCTCCTATTCCCGTTCCCTTCTTTAATGTTTTATCATTACAAAATATATTTTCTGCAATATAACTTGTATTATTGGTATCTACTACATTTGTTTTATACCAATTTTCTAATGTTATTTTTATCGTACTACTAACAACATTTACATGAGTTGCATCATAAGGAGTAGCTGCCCATTTATTTCCTACAGCAACATAAGTTTCGATAAAATTTCAAAAAAAATTGTATTGACACATCACTATCATGATGTTAAAATTAATTTAAGTAGAGCATCTACTTTATAATGCCTACCCATGTGTTGGATAAGCACTCGTATTAATTACGAGTCTTTTATTTTACATTAATATGTTACCATAATATAATATTTATATTAGGTAGAACAACGTAATTAATACGTAGTGCTTATAAGATTTAGTCTAAATCCATTTTTGTAGGAGGATAAAGATCATACTTAATATGACTAAAATAATTAGTCTATTGATTATTCTTATTATGAATAATTTATTACCCATTATTGTCACAACCCTTCTATATAAATAGTTGGGTAAGCACTAACAAAATAAAGCTCTGGTTATATATACTACAATAAAGCATTTAAAAAATATGTCGTATTATGTAAGAAATTAAAAAAGATATATTTTAATTAACTAATTCATGAAGTATTATACTAGTTGCAACACCAACATTTAGGCTTTCGCATTTATTATTCATTTTTATGTATGCATAAATATCACATAAATCTAATAATTCTTTACTAACACCATTGCCTTCATTGCCAACTAACAAAGCAAATTTTTTAGATTTAATATTCTTAATATCAGTGCCATCATCTACTTTAGTACCAATAATTTCATAACCATTTATTTTTAAATTCATAATAATATCTACTAAATTTCCTTTAACAATATTTATATTATTAATCATACCTTCACTAGCTCTTAAAACTTTTTCATTATATACATCGACAGTCCCATTACCAAGTACTATTGTATCAATATTAAATGCAACTGCACTTCTTATAATTGTACCTACATTACCAGGATCTTGTACACCATCTATTAATAAAACATTTCCATTTATATCTTTTTCTTTCTTTTTTCGAACTACTGCAACTACATTTGGTAAAGTCTTTAAATTAGTTAATTTTCTCATAACTTGTTCTGTTACCATAAATACATTATTACCATATGTATTATCTTTTCCTTCTAATAAAAATATATCAACTATACTATCATTTTTTATAGCTTCTTTTACTAAATGATCAGTAGATACTAAATAAAGATTAGTCTCATCTCTATATTTTTTTAATAATAATTTACTATATTTTTTTATTTTTTCATTATTAATTGATTCAATCATATTACCTCTTTATTACAAAACGAAATCATCATTATTAGCAACAAACTCTAATTCTAAAATTTTTATTTTTTCATTTTCTTCAATACTTTTATCATGTCTAATTTTATATTCTTTACTAGTTGGTGAGTCAATAACTCTTCCTTTAATCTCTGATTCTTTAGTTTCTTGAAGTAATATTTTTAATGCTTTAATTCTATCTTTTCTACTATATTTCATATTAACATCCTTTCTATTTCAATCTTTTTCTAGCTAATTTATAATATGGATAATATTTTTCTACTTCCATCCAAAAGTATTTACTATGATTCATATATTTAAAATGACATAATTCATGTATAATAACATAATCTATTAAACTAACATCTTTATGTATAAGTTCTGTATTTAATGTAACTGTCATACTAGATTTATTACATACACCCCATCTTGTTTTCATATGTCTTGTTCTTAATCTAAATTTAGGTAAATCATTAAATTGTATTATTAATCTATCTAATCTATTTTTAAATATATCTATACTATTCTTTTCTAAATAGTTATTTATATCTTCTATACTAGGTCCATATACATTTAATCCATCTATATATATTTTATTACTATATATATAATTCATTTTACTACCTAGATAATATATATCTTTTTTTATATTAGTTTTATTTAACATATTAGCATACATTTTTTTTATACCATTTTTATTATCATTAAGTAACTTCTCTATATATTTATCATTGCATAAATATCCACAACTGACATATAGTTTTAAATCTTCTTTAATTCTAAAATATATATTCTTTATTTTTTTTCTTTCTATAATAACATCTATTTCTATATCATCTAACTTATATTTCATTATTCACCATTTTTATTTTTAAATTGTATTATTATAGGTGTACCAACTAAATCAAATGATTCTCTTATTTTATTTTCTAAATATCTTTCATAACTAAAATGTACTAATCCTTTATTATTTACATTAAATGTAAATTTAGGTGGTTTAATTCCACTTTGGTTAACAAAATATATTTTAAGTCTTTTCCCTTTATAACTAGGGGGCATATGTAACATATATGCGTCTCTTATAACATCATTTAATATGCTAGTTTTAATTTCTTTAGTACTAGATTCATATGCTTTTATTACTTCTGGCATTAATGTATGTATTCTAGATTTAGTTTTAGCACTTAAGAATACTATATTTGCATAAGGAACAAATTGAAAATGTGCTCTTATATCTTTAATCCATTTCTTTATTGCTTGATCTTTATCACTTACTGTATCCCATTTATTAACAACTAAAACTATTGCTTTTCCAGCATCTATTGCGTAACTGACTATATGTTTATCATGTTCTATAATACCTTCTTCAGCATTAATTACAACAACACATACGTCACTACGTTCAATAGATTTTAAACTTCTAATTAAACTATATTTTTCAACACTTTCGTATACTTTTCCTTTTTTTCTCATTCCAGCAGTGTCTATAATAGTATAATTTCTTTTTTCGTAGTTAAATTTAGTATCTAACGAATCTCTAGTAGTACCAGCAATATCACTTACTAAACATCTTTCTTCATTTAATATAGCATTTACTAAACTACTTTTTCCAACATTTGGTCTTCCAATAATACAAAATTTAATATCACTATCATTTTCTTCTGTTGTATATGGATTAAAATCTTCAGTAATACAATCTAACAATTCATTTATACCTCTTTTATGTTCACCACTAATCATAAACATATTATCGAGTCCTAATTCATAATAAGAATAAATATTATCTTCATGATGTTTATCATCTATTTTATTTATTGCTACTACAACTTTTTTATTTGATTTTAATAAATAATCTCTTATTTTTAAATCATTTAGAGTTAAATCTTCTCTACCATCAACAACAAATACAATAACATCACTTTCTTCCATAGCAAGTTCAGCTTGCACTTTTATTGATTCATTAAAATCTTTTATTTCTAAATCTATTCCACCAGTATCTATCAAATTAAAACTTTTATCTTTATAATTAACTATTCCATATATTCTATCTCTAGTAACTCCTGGCATATCAGCAATAATAGATTTTTTTTCATTTATCAATCTATTAAATAAAGTACTTTTACCAGTATTAGGTCTTCCTATTAAACATACAGTTTTACGCATAGTATCACTCCCTTTAATACATTTATTTTATATTTCATCTGGAACATTTATAGCAAGTATATCAAGTAAATATTTATTAGTTTCATATACCAAATTAGTTAAAGTAACATAACTTTCTTTTTTATTTATATCTATTTCATTATTAACATTAACATTAGAATAAAAAGCATTATAACTATTAGTTAATTTATATAAATATTCACATATATCATTTAAACTTCTTTCATTAAATGATTTCATCATTATATTTCTAAGATTTAATAAATTTAATATTATACTTCGTTCTTCTTCTGTACTAATTACTTTATATTTATTTGGTTTAACATCACATTTATTAACTAATGATTTCATTCTTACAGTATTATATATAATATAAGGCCCAGTTTTTCCATTAATATCACTAAATTTAATTGGATCAAATATATAATCTGTACTTCTATGTGGTAATAAATCTCCATATTTTATAGCAGCAAGTGCTAAATTTAATGCAACATCATCTTTTTTATCATCAGGTATATTATCTTTTATAACTTTTTTAGTTTCATTTTTTGTTAGTTCAATTAAATTATTTAAACTCATTACTCCACCATCACGTGTTTTAAATGGTTTTCCATCAGGCCCATTCATAGTACCAAATCCAAACCACTCTAAATCTATATTCCTAGGAATTATATTAGTTTTATATGCTGCTCTAAATGCTTCTATAAAATGCAATTCCTGTCTAACATCAGTTAAATAAATCATTTTATCAAATTTATAATTTTTCATTCTTGAATATAAAGTAGCAAGTTCAGTTGTATCATATAAAACACCACCATTACTTTTAATTAATATAACTGGAGGTATTTCTCTAGTATCATTATCTTCTTTAACATTAATAATTGTAGCACCATCACTTATTTCAGTATAATTATTATTTTTTAAATATTCTAAAAGTGGTTTAATATAAGGGTCAGCATCATATTCACCTTCCCATAAATCAAAAGTACATCCTAATAATGTATAAACTCTTTTTATATCATTAACTGATAGTTGATAAAAAGTTTTCCATAAATCGAATATACCTTTTTCTCTATTTTGAAGTCTTGTAGTAAAATCTCTCGCTTCTTCTAAATAACTTTCATCTTCTTTTGCTCTACTACTAGCATATGGATATATTTCATTTAATTCATCTAAACTAATAGGACATTCTTTGGGATAATCTCCTTCATAGTTTTTGTTAAAAAATATCATATCTGGGTATCTTTTATATAATTCACATATAATTAGTCCCATAGGTCTACCCCAATCACCTAAATGTACATCACTAATAGTCTTATATCCAACTTTTTCACATAATCTCTTTATTGCTTCTCCAATATTTGGACTTCTTAAATGCCCAGCATGAAGCTCTTTAGCAACATTAGCACCACCATAATCTAAAAATATAGTTTCGTCTGTATCTATATGATATGTATTAATATCAAAATTTTCTAAAATCTCATTAACATACTTTACTAATAACTCATCACTAATTCTAATATTAATAAATCCAGGACCAGCAATATTAACATCTTTAAAATAATTTGTATTATTTAACTCATTAACTATCTCATTTGCAATATCTCTAGGATTTTTTTTATAGACACTAGCTAACTTCATACAACCATTATATTGATAATCTCCTAAATCTATCCTATTAGAAACATTCAACTTTACTTCATCATTATAACCTAACTTAGAAAGTATATTTTTAAATATACCTTCTAAAAATAACACTAAATTCATAACACAACTTCCTTTCAATAAAAGTATTATAACACGTTTTTATAAATAGAAAAAGTGTAAATAAATTACACTTATCTAGCTTTCGTTGTAGTACTAGTTGTTGTAGTTTTAGTACTAGTATACTTTTTTGTTCCAAAAATTTTATCCAACTTAATTTTTGCTTCCATAACAGTTTCTTCTTTTGGTACCATAACATATGCTTTGCTTCTCCCCGTAGAATAAGTAACATTACTAGAATCATTTCCATCAACAGAATATGTATCAATATCCCAACTAGTATTATCTTTTATTTGTTTTTTAATTAATTTAGTTATAGTTTTTTGATCAATATTTGTTATAACTGAATCACTAACACTATTTAGTAATGTATTATATTTAACTATTATTGAAGGACTCATAGCTTTATTCATTATGGCTTCCAAAACTAACATTTGGTTATTACCTCTAGCTCTATCTCCACCCTCTAAAGTATGACGAGTTCTAGAAAGTGCCAAAGCTTGTTCTCCATTTAATTTCTGTTTACCTTTATTTAAACATATTTGCTTATCACTAGTTCTAGAAGAAGTTTGTTCACAAAAACTAACAGGTACATCAACAGTAATTCCATCTAATTTTTCTACAATATTTATAAATGTAGTAAAATTAACTCTAGCATAATAATTAATTTTAACATCATATAAATCTTCTAAAGTACCCACTGATTCTTCTATCCCGTAAACACCTGCATGAGTTAATTTATCCATTGCTTTCTTACTATGTAACATAACATAATAATCACGAGGTGTATTAATCATTAAAATTTTCTTATCTTTAGGATTTACAGCAACTAATAAATTAACATCACTTCTTGCCTTAGTAGCAACCTTACCATTAGTATCAATACCACTAATATAGAACACAAAATTATCTTTACTAACATCAACATCACTCTTTAATGTCTTAACCTTAGAAGTAATATTAAAACTATATATTTTTTTTACTTTATTATAATTTTCATTTTCATCTTTCAATATATCAAAACCAGTTTCTTGTACTAAAATACCATCAATATTATTATCTACTAAATCATCTAATGAATCACTAACATTATCAAATTCAGTCATATTAAACTCTATTTTATTGGATAACTTATCAATTGCTTTTTTAGTACTTTCTTCACTACTATTACCAACACCAATTATTTTATCATTTAAATCTTTTATATTTTCATAACTTGATTCTTTTAGTACGTAAACAGCATATGTATCTTGTCTTATTCCAGTATCAAAAATATTATTAAAGAAATCAATAGTTCCATATGAATATAAGCATGCCATAATTGAAACTATGATTATTAATATGGATGGAATACTAAAAAATATTCTAATCCATTTTTTTAATTTTTTATTATTTAAAATTTTAAATAATAAAAATATTATCAAACCACCAAATACAATAAATAAGGATAAATATAATATAGGTAGAACTTCAAAATATATTAAAAAACAAGTAGCTAAGACAGAGCATATAACTAACAAATATGATATTATTTTGAAAAATATATTCTTTTTATTGTTCTTCGTTTTCTTCATTAATCTCACCATTATTTTCTATAATTTCTTTATTTCCATTCTCATAAGTTACTCGAACTTGCAAACCAATAACATACCCATATTTATTATAAGCAGTAATTAATTCAGTATCTTTTATTGTATCACTAACATATTTTTGAAAATCAATAGTAGAAGTTTCCTGAATTAACCCTTCAAATTCTAAAGTATCTTCATCAATAGCCTCATCCAATTTAACAAATAAGACATGACTTATTGTATCATCATTTAAACTATTAGTATAATAATTCAAGTCACTTGACACTTTATTTGACATATTTCCATCTTTACTAACAATAACATTAACTTTTTTTATAACATAATTACCTACTGTATCAGATACTTTAACATCTATACTATATGTACCAACATTTTTTAATTTATCATAATCTTTTTCATTTTTTAATGTTGCAGTACAAGGTAAAGACTTATCTTCACATTTAGTAATCATTATATTAGGATTAAAAGTATCATCAACTCCAATAACAATACTATCATCCATTGAAACTTCAGGTTTTGTTGTATCTAAAACTTCTATATATGCTGTTTTAATATGTTTATTATATTTAACTTTGTAACTATATTTCCCAATAGTATTAACATCAACATCATCTAAATACAACTTATATTCTTTAGAATATTTTTTTCCACTCAATAAATAATAATTAACATCTTTAGGTAACTCATCCCCTAATTCGATCTTTACATTCTTTAATTTAATAGTATTTTTATCTTTATAGTAATAAAATCCACCAATAACAAATCCAACGATAAACATAAACAACATAAATTTTAAAAACATATGTTTTCTTGGTTGTTCTTCATAATAAAATTCTTCCATAACTATATCCACCTAGCAAAATATATATTTCTAGTATACCCATCTTCATAATTTTCAAACAAAGATATTAAAGAATCAACTATACTTTCTAATATATTATTATCCCTTTTTATTCTAATATTCAAAACATTATTTTTAATTTCTTTTCTAAATGTGTAATCATTTACATACTTACCTAAAATATTATCTAATTCTTCAATTTTTTTTATATTTTCTTCATTAATATCTACATTAAAAATATAATCTTCGTAAACATTAATTAATTTCATACTAATATAATCATCACTGTCTATCTCATAATTCTTTATATTATAAAAATTGGGACAATGTTCTAACACAATTTTATTTTTTTTCATAATAAAACTACCTTTCATTCTATAAATAAATTATAATACAGAAGAAAAAAAAAGTCTATATTTCATAGACTAATTATTAAATTTGTTTGAATAAATTTTTCTTTTTAGCAAGTAAGTAAATTCCTCCAGCAACTATTCCTGTTGATATAAATCCGATTACATATGATATTACACCAGTTTTTTTATTGTCTTCGCTTCCACTCTTACCCCATTGAGCAAAAAGTGTGTAAGTTCCAGCACCTGGGTATTTAAATGTATCATTGGCTTTATAACTATCTCCACTACCATCAGATTTTGTATTCCATCCTTTAAAAGTATAACCTGATCTACTAGGAGTCTTAGAATCAACAGTAATATCAGTATTTTCATCTCTTATTTGAGCTGATGGCATATTAGTAACAGATGTATCATCAGTATTTTCATCATATTTTAATGTCCATTGTCCTTTTTCTGGACTACTTGAAGTTGGACATACTTCATATTCAACATTTAATATAACTGGCCAATATTTAATATCATTGATATCAAGATCTGGTTTTGTATTACTTAATGTTCCAGGTATTGCATTTGCATCACCATAATCATTATACTTACTGAAATTTTCATAACTTAGATGAATATATTTTTTATTGCTTGTATTATTATCACATTTTGCTCTTGCAAATGTTACTTTCCCATTACTATCTCTATCTGAAGTACCACACTCAGCACCATATACAATACCATCTAACTCACTTGTGCTTAACTCTCTTGTAATTCTTAAACCTAAATATTCATTATTTTCATAAGTAGTAATTAATTCATCATCAGTTCTATTGGCAACAGCTTCAAAATAAGATACTAAATCTTTGTATTTATCTGATCTAACACCACTTATTGACTTAGAAGAATTAAATCTACCTCCAACAATTTCTACATTGCTATCATCTACTTGATAATCTAATAATTTTTGAATAGAACTCTTATAAAATTCACTTGCACTTCCATCAAACCATCCAGCTGATTTTTTTAGTTGTGTTGCTCTACAATCAGATGTAGTACATTCTCCCCATAAACCATGTAAAATACTTGTATAGTAAGTTTCGTCATAGTTTTTATCAGTATTGAATGATCCAACTTTTCCAATTGATGATTTTCTCTCATATGTGTAATCTCCACCTAAATGTGTCATTTCATCCCAATAATTTTTTAGATATTGTTTACCATCATCTTCATCATTTAAATTATCCACACTAACATTTAAAATATTTATTTTTTTACCATTAGTTTCTGGAAATAAATATGCAAACATAGTTGCCGTAGTTCTTCCATCTTCATAAGAGCCTATACCTTTAGCTCCTTCGAATACATCTAAAAAATAATATTGTTGTAATGTATGATCAGTACAACCTTCAGTAGCTGCATTAACCACAGGTAATTCTACAAATGGTAAAAGCATTGCAACTATTAAACCAATAACCCCTAATTTTTTTAGTAAATTTTTCATAATTAACCTCTTTCCTTAGTCAAGCATAATATCTACTATTTATATTTATACCCTACCTATAATAAATTATAACATAAAATTTTATTTTGAAAAGACATTTTTTGACAAAATATATAAAAAATGTAATTTTATGTAAAGAAAAAGACTATTTATGCAATAATCTTAATATATCTTGATAAGTTATTAATACCATTAATATCATAAGTAACGCAAAACCAATTGTATGTATCATATTCTCTACCTTAGGAGTTACAGGACTTCCTTTTATTTTTTCAATTAATACAAATAATATTCTACCACCATCAAATGCTGGAAAAGGAATAACGTTTATAAATCCTACATTAACAGATAAATATGCTGTTAAGAATAATAAGTTTTGAATACCAAGTTTAGCACTTTCTCCAACAACAGTATACATACCAACAGGGCCTGATAAACTCTTAACACTTAATGCTCCACTAAATAATTTTATTATAATTAATGCCATACTAGATATAACACTATAAAATTTTACAAAAGCATACTTTATAGAATTAATAAATCCCTTATTTAATGTATTACCTACACCAAAACCAAATACTTTAACTTCTTTTCCTTCATCATTCTTTTCTATATCTGGTGTAACTTCATATTTATTGACAGAACCATCCTCTTTTTTTACAACAAATTCATAAGTATCATTGTCATTTTTTAAAGCTAAAGCAACTTGTATCTTATCCCAAGTATTAGTTTTAATACCATTAATACTTATAACTCTATCTCCTTCAGTAATACCACTTCTAGATATAGCAGAATTTTCAGTTACTAAACCAATATAACTTAATTGATTAGAACTTCCCCATATAATACCTTGTAAAAAGAAAAGTACTAATGCTAATATAAAATTCATAGTTACACCAGCAATTAATATTAAAAACTTTTCATATGGTTTTTTATTACACATATATTGATTTTTCTTCAATTTTTTATCATGTTCTTCAATAACTTCACCAGCCATTGCACAAAAACCACCAATAGGAAATAGTCTAATACTATAAATTGTAGGATCATTTTTTCTTTTCCATTTAAATATTCTAGGTCCCATACCTAATGCAAACTCGTCTACATAAACTCCAGTTTTTTTAGCTACTATAAAATGTCCAAACTCATGAACAAATATTATAATTCCTAATATTATTATTAATATAATTAATGTTAACATTTATTTCCTCCTATTTTATATATAACTTATTATTATGACAAATGCTAATAAAACAAATATCATACTATCTAATCTATCTAATATACCACCATGTCCTGGTATCAATTTGCTAAAATCTTTTTTATTATATTCTCTTTTTATAGCACTAAAGAATAAATCTCCACATTGTCCTATTATGCTTAAAAATATTATCAAACATACCACTTTAAAAATATTTACGTCACTATTTATAACATTAATATAATACATTGTCGAAACAAAAGTAGAAAGAACAGTACCTATTAAAGAACCTTCTATTGTTTTATTAGGACTAATATTTGTAAATTTATGTTTACCAATTAATTTACCACCAAACAAAGCAAAAGTATCTGTCAAAGTAGTTATTAGGATTAATAATATAAAATATTTAATATTATAATTATATATTGATATAAATAAATTAAATCCAATACCTAAAAATAATATATCACTTAATAAATGAAATGCATCACTTACTTTATATTTATCTTTATAAAATATTATAGGTATACATATAAATAGTATTATTAAACATAATAATTTATAAGGTACACCAAACAATAAACCATATTTTTCAAAATTACTATAAATTAATAATAATAAACATATTAATCCAACATATTTCATTAAATTAGGAAACTCAGATAGTTTATCCTTTCTTAAATCTATTATTTCTTTATAACCCATAATTCCAATTAAACCAACTAATAAACTATAAGGTATTCCACCTTTTATTATAAATGGTAAAACTATTAAAATCATAATTATTGCACTTATTATTCTTTTCTTCATATTATCCCTACCTTTTCTATTAGTAAGTATAACATAATTTAAATAAAAATAATACATTATTCTAAAATAATTTCACTTAAATAAACTATTTTTAAATCTTTATTAATAACATTTTTTAAAAATATTTTAAAATTATCAACACTTAAATTATCATCTATCAAAACTATACTCCCATTATTTAACATATTTATACTACTAACAACAGTACTATTTTTTAAATTAATAGAAGGTTTTACTATATAATATTTTTTATCTCTACATACTTTTATATTTGAATAATCTAATAAACAAATCTTTTTATTTAAATCTTTTTTATTTAATATCGTATCTGTATTTAAAAAATCTTTCTTATCACTATTAATATTAATATTTTCTTTATCAAAACTATCCATATATTTTATAAGTTTACTGTATTTAATTTTATTTTTATTTAGATAAGTTTTTATTTCTTTATTATCTTTAATCAAAAAAGTAATTTGTCTAATTTTCTTATTACCTGATATTATAATCTTATCATAATTATCTTCTAAGCTAATATCAGGTTTAATATCATCATATATTAAATAATTAGTATTGAATGACCCAAAATCTTTCATATTAATAAAGCTTTCCATCTCATTAACTTTTTTACCTTTTATTCCAGGAATAATTGTATTATCATCTATAATAGCATCAACACTTAATACTTCATAATTAACACTATTATTTCTAATATTTTGCATTAATGTATTAGAATTAATTGCAAGATCAGTAATAAAATCTGTTAAATAAAATGAAAAAACAACAATTGATATAATTCCTATAAATTTATAATATTTCATAATTCACCCTATTAAAATATATAAATTTGTTATTGATTTAATACCATAATATTATTATAATAAACGTTAAGGGGGAATATTATGGAAAATGAAATTCTATTATTAATAATAAAATTAATAAAAAATGATATTATTAACGAAGCATATAAAAATCATAAAAAGAAAATATCTTTTCCATCAAAATACAGTAACAGCCTAAATAGTAAAATAATAATAGATTTTACTAATAATTATTTTGATAGATATAAAGAAGCATTATTCTTAAATGCAATTATATACGCAATAAGAAATTATAATAAAAGGTATTTATTTTTATTAGAGAATAATAAAATAAATTATTTATTAGAAAACAATGATGAATTTAGAATCAAAACAACTGAATTTGCATTAAAAAATATCATAAATAATATAGATTATAATAATTTAAGTTTTAATTCTAAAAATAATGAAAGAATAATATCTAAACATAAAGATTATATTAATAACTTTACTATTTATCTTACAAAACCAAAATTTATAAATGAAGTTTATAGAAATCTTATATTTAAATTTTTAGATAAAAGAAAAGAAAGGATAAAAACTTTAGATGTATTTCTAACAACAAATATATATGATGTTGATTTTATAAAAAGCAACAATTATATTAAATTAAAAGATATTAATAGTTTTAAAAGATATATAATAAGATTAATATTATCAGATAATTATTTAATAACACAAAGTTATTTAGAAGAAGATAAAATAGATTCATATATTAAAGAAATAGATGAGACATACGATTTTAGTGACATTGAAGAAGATGATAAAAAGATACTAGATTTTATAAATGAATGTATTGATAATAAAAAATTTTTATTACCTAGTAATTACAATATTAGATATAATATGTTAGAGAATTTTATAGATTACAATATTGAAAATCAATCAAAAGAATATGAGATTAGTCAAATAGAAGAAAATGAAGAAAATGTAAAAAGATTAAAATTAATAAATCCACTTTATAAATTAGATTTATTGCAAAATTAATTTTCTTCTTTTTTTGTACTTAAAAAACTTACTTTATCAGCTATTATTTCTGTAATGTATTTTAATTCGCCATTATCTTCTTCATAACTTCTATTTTGTATTCGACCTTTAATCCCTATTAAATCACCTTTATGACAATATTCACCTACTTGATTAGCAATACCATTCCATAAATTACATCTTATAAAATCAGATTCGTAAATACCATCAGAATTCTTAAAATCTCTTTGTACTGCAACTGTTATAAAAGCATAAGTTTTATCATTCTCGGTTTTCTTTAATTCAGGATCATTTGTAAGTCTTCCAATTAAAAATACAACATTTTTCATACCATCACCTCCCTTCAAAAATAAGATAACAAAAACACTTAAGTAATGCAAAAACATAAATCTAAAAAATTGCATAAAAAAACACACAAATTCTCATTTTTCCCTAGGAAAATTTTAAATTCTGTGCATTTTTTTTATCTAATTTTAAAAATCATATAATTTAAATTTTTTTATAATTTATGCTATTTTATAATCATCTTCAAGAGAAAATTCTACATTTTCATTTATCCATTCTTTTCTAGGTTCAACTAAATCACCCATTAACGTATTAACTCTTTTTTCTGCAAGAACAGCATCATTTATAGAAACTTTAATTAAATTTCTAGTTTCAGGACACATAGTAGTTTCCCAGAAAGGACCTGGATTCATTTCACCTAATCCTTTATATCTTTGAACTTTATAATTGGATTTTCCATTAGTAAATAGTTTTAATTCTTCATTAGTCCAAAAATACTTAGTTTCTTTATTATAATCAACTCTAAATAAAGGTGGCATTGCTATATATAAATGTCCATTCTCTATTAATGGTTTCATAAATCTATAAAAGAATGTTAATAGTAGACATTGAATGTGAGCTCCATCATCATCGGCATCGGTTGTAATAATAACTTTATCATAATTAATATCTTTAACATCAAAATCATTACCAACACCAGCACCAACACAATGTATAATTGTATTTATTTCTTCATTCTTAAAAATATCCGTTACATTAGCTTTTTCAGTATTAATTATTTTACCTCTTAATGGCAATATCGCTTGAAATTTTCTATCTCTACTTTTTTTTGCTGTACCACCGGCACTATTACCTTCAACAATAAATAATTCATTTATTTTTGGATTTCTTGATTGAGGCGGAGTAAGCTTAGCACTTAAACTCTTTGCTTCTCCCTTTTTACTTTTCCCGTTTCTAGCTTCTTCTCTCGCTTTTCTAGCTGCTAACCTTGCTGTTTTACTTTTTAATGCTTTATCCAAAATAGAAACAGCTGTATCCCTATTTTCCTCTAAGAAAAATCTTAAATTATCATAAACAACTGACTCAACAACAGTTCTTGCTTCAGGAGTACCAAGTTTACCCTTAGTTTGTCCTTCGAATTGTAAATATTTCTCTGGTATTTTTAAATTAATGACTGCCGTTAATCCTTCACGAACATCTGTGCCATCTAAATTACTGTCTTTAGCTTTCAATATACCATTACTTCTTGCATAATCATTGAATACTTTTGTAATTCCAGTCTTAAATCCAACTTCGTGTGTACCACCATCACTTGTTTTAACATTATTAACAAATGACAATATATCTTCGCTATAACTATCTGTATACTGTAACGCAATATCAACTTCTATATCATTTTTAACTCCATGAATAGGTACTACTTTATGTAGTGCAGTCCTATTTTCATTAATATATTCAACAAAAGATATAAGGCCATTTTCATAATGATATGTTACATGTTTATCATCTGCTATATCATGAATTTCAACAGTTAATTGTTTTAATAAAAAAGCACTCTCTTGCATTCTTTCACATAATGTAGTAAATGAAAATTCTTTTTGTTTAAATATTTCTTTATCAGGCATAAAAGTTACTTCAGTACCAGTTTCTTTAGTAGTACCAATTTGTTTTAATTGAGTATCTAAGTGTCCACCATTTTTAAATTTAATTTCACTTATCTTACCATCTCTATAAATTACTACTCTCATCCATTCACTTAATGCATTAACTACACTAGCACCAACACCATGAAGTCCACCAGATACTTTATAACCACTCTCAGTAAATTTACCTCCTGCGTGTAATATAGTATATATAACTTCTGGCGTACTTTTACCACTTTCATGTTTACCTATTGGAACACCACGTCCATTATCTCTAACTGTTAAACTACCATCTGTATTAATCGTAATGACTATTTTAGATCCATAACCATTAATGATTTCGTCAATACCATTATCAATAATTTCCCATGCTAAATGGTGAAGTCCTCTCTTATCAGTAGAACCAATATACATACCAGGCCTTTTTCTAACAGCCTCTAATCCTTCTAATATTTTAATAGAACTTTCATCATATTTTGTCATTATACCACCCTATCTAATTTTAAAAAAGATAAATAACATTATCTTATTAATCTAAAAAAATACTATCTCTATAACACTAATTATACAATAAAACTCAAATTTTATAAACTACAAATTTGAGTTATAACTAAATTCAAACATCTTCTCCCATAAAACTATTTAAAAATTTATTAACAAACACACTTTTCAAAAAATCTATATCATCTTCATTTGTTACAGGAATAACTTTATTATTATTAATTTGTTTAAAAAATACACTATTTTCAGTAGGAATTTCTGTATCATTATCAACTTCTAAAGTTAAATAATAAATATTTCCATTTTCTACACTACCATCTGTTATTAGATATTTTTTATTATTAGATAATTCTAATATTGAGCCACTTTCTATCATCTAACATCTGCCCATTCCCTTCTTAATTAATTCATCCCCTACATCATCAACCACATAAACTATATTATCAAATTTTCTATCAAATTGTTTAACAACCTTTGTATTTAAAAGCATAGAAACTAATCTATCTCTTTTATAATTAGAATCTATTTCACCATTACTATTATGAGAATTCATTAAAATATTTTTAATCATAAAATAATATTTATTAACCAACTCATCTTTACCTAAAGAATCAATATCACTTACATTAACAAAATCCTTTATAACATTTTTACAATATTTTTTACTATTAACATGTGCTCTTTTAATTCTTGATATAGTTAACCCTTGATCAGAATCAACTTCACTACTCTTTATACTTCTTATTAAATTATCATAATATTTTTTTTCATCTTCATTTGATAAACTATCTCTAATAGCACTTAATATAAGTTCTCTTTTTTCTAATAATTCTTTATCATTCATGTTAAACACCTACCATAATAAGTATAAATTATATAAAATTAAAAGTAAAGAAAAAACGAATAAATGATTTCTAGTTTATTCGTTATCAGTTCCACATTTAGGACATATAGAAACTATATTTGGCATTTCATTACCACAATTTTTACAATATTTTTTACTATTTTCTCCAGTTTGATTAAAATTATTATCTAATGTTTCTACTGGAATTTCAATCTTTTGTTCTTCAGCATTATTTTCTACAACAGGTTCAACGTTAACTGCATTAACATTATTAGTTTGATTATCTATTGTAGGTTGTACATTATTTTGTTTTGTAACATTATTTTCTACAACAGGTTCAACGTTAACTGCATTAACACCATTTGTTTGATTATCTATTGTAGATTGTATGTTACTTTGTTCTATAACATTATTTTCTACAACAGGCTCCACATTAAATGCATTAACACCATTTGTTTGATTATCTACCGTAGGTTGTATGTTACTTTGTTCTGTAACATTATTTTCTACAACGGGTTCAACGTTAACTGCATTAACACCATTTGTTTGATTATCTATTGTAGATTGTATGTTACTTTGTTCTGTAACATTATTTTCTACAACAGGCTCTACATTAACTGCATTAACATTATTCGTTTGATTATCCATTGTAGGTATTGAATTTTCAATAGTTGGTTCTTTTATTTCAATACTAGGTTCAGTTACAATATTACTATTAACATCTATGCCATTATTTTGAATTACATTATCATTTACATTTACATTTGAATCTTTAATAACGTTCATTGCATCAAAATTACTTGAAGTCTCAGTTTTGTCATGATTTGTTTCATTATCAGAAAACGCTAATAATGGAATAAAAATAACAGGTAAAAATATCATTCCAATACCAAAAGCAGCAGTCTTATCAAATTTATTAGCAATTGAAATATTTATTTTAAATATAGCATAAATATTTACCAATGGTACAAAAAGTAAAAGAAAATAAATCATAGATAATTCAGCAATTTGAATTAGAACTATTACATTATAAATAGGAACTAATATAGCCCATCCTGGTTTACCCTTTCTTGTAAATATTTTCCAATAAGAAATAATCATAATTAAACTTAATATCATAGAAAATATAATCATTCCTATAAATAAAGCAGATAATCCAGCATTATTTACAGTAGCATTTGTCATACTCTCAAAATCATAACTAGTCATCTTTATACTCCTCTCTCTATTATAGATTATATAAAATATAATATTTTAATGCAAGAAAAAACTACTATTTTAGTAGTTCATTTAATTTTTTCTTTTCTTCTTCTAATTTTTTCCTATCTAATTCTACTATATTTTTAGGAGCTTTATTAATATAATTTTCGTTAAATAATAACTTTTCTCTTCTTTGAATTGAAGCTTCTAATATTTTAATTTGACTTTCTTTTAGTAACTTATCAGCTTCAGTTTCTTGTTTCTCAAAGAATATAGTTGCTTTTATTTTTTTAGAAAATACTTTATAAGATTTAATTCCTAATGGCCTATCAACTAAATTACTATCGAGCTTTAACATTTTAACAATTAAATCATTATTATCAGTTGTATCAAACATTACTTTCATATCTTTTGTAATATTATTTTCTGCTTTTATATTTCTAAAATTCTTAATAAATTCAATTTCATCATCTACAACTTGCTCTTCAAGTTCAAATACATATTTTTTATTATGTTTTGGATAACTAGAAATCATTATAGATTCAGCATCTTTTACTGGAAGCATACCATATATTTCTTCTGTAAAATATGGCATAAATGGATGTAGCATCTTAAGAATATTTGTAAGTATGTAACATAATACACTCTTCGTTCTTTCATTATCTATCGTATATTTAGCCATTTCTATATAGTAATCACAGAAATAATTCCATGAAAATTCATATATAGCACTTGCTGCATTATTAAATTGATATTTATCCATAAATTTCTTAACTGTACTTATTGTACTTTCAAACTTAGTTAGTATCCATTTATCAACAGGTTCTAAATTTTCTAAATTTATATTTTTTAAATCTTCTATGTTTGCTAATACAAATCTAGATGCATTCCATATTTTATTAATATAATTCCATGTAGATTTCAATTTTTCCTCATCAAATCTCATATCTGTTCCTGGAGCAACATCAGTTGCTAAATAATATCTTAAAGCATCTGCTCCATAAAGTTTTATCATATCAAATGGATCTATTCCATTACCTAAACTTTTAGAGAATTTTCTTCCTTCTTTATCACGTATTAACCCATGAATTAAACAATCATCAAATGGTCTTTTACCTAATAGTTCTTCACCTTGGAATGTCATTCTATTAACCCAAAAAGGAATAATATCATAACCAGTAACTAAAACATTATTAGGATAATATCTATTAACTAATTCCATGTCATTAGGCCAACCCAAAGTTGCAAAAGGCCATAATGCACTAGAGAACCAAGTATCTAAAACATCTTCATCTTGTACCCAACCTTCTCCTTTAGGTGCTTCCATTCCAACATAAATCTCATCACCTCTATACCACGCTGGAATTCTATGTCCCCACCATAATTGTCTAGAAATACACCAATCATATGTTATTTCCATCCAATGATTCATAGTTTTTTCAAAACTTGTTGGAACAAAATGTACTTTAGTTTTTGTATCACGTTGATTTTCTAAAACTCTATCAGCTAGAGGTCTCATTTTAACAAACCATTGTTTTTTTATCATCGGCTCTACTATTGCATTAGTTCTTTCGCTATGTCCTACTTCATGAACAATTGGTTCAACTTTCAAAAGTATTCCAGTATTCTTAAGCTCTGTAACTACTTTTTCTCTTGCTTCTTCTCTACTTAATCCTTTATATTTACCACAATTTTCATTTAAAGTAGCATCATCATTCATTATAATAATTCTCTCTAAATTATGTCTATTTCCTACTTCAAAATCATTTGGATCGCTTGCTGGAGTAATTTTTACAGCTCCTGTACCCTTAGTCATATCAGCATGTTCATCTGCAATTACTGGAATTGGTTTATTAAGTATTGGTAATATTACATTTTTACCTATATATTTTTTATATCTAGGATCATTTTCATTAACAGCTACTGCTGTATCTCCAAATAACGTTTCTGGACGAGTAGTTGCAACAACTATAAAATCTTCACTATCTTCTAGCTTATATTTTAAATGATAATAAGCACTCTTTTCTTCACTATATATTAATTCCTCATTAGATAATGCTGTTTTAGCTACTGGATCCCAATTTATTAACTTTTCACCACGATAAATAAGTCCTTTATTATAATAATCTAAAAACACTTTTTTTATAGCATCTTCCATACCTCTATCAAGCGTAAATCTTTCTTTAGTATAATCAAGTGATACACCTAATTTAGCCCATTGTTTTCTAATATAATCTGCATGTTCATTAGTCCATTTCCAACATTCATTTAAAAATTCTTTTCTACCAATTTTATACTTATCTTTTCCATTATCCTTAAGTCTTTTAACAACTTTAGCTTCTGTTGCAATAGCAGCATGATCCATTCCAGGTAACCATAATGTATCGTAACCTTCCATTCTCTTGTATCTTATAATTGCATCTTGAAGTGCTACATCAAGAGCATGACCTAAATGAAGTACACCAGTAACATTAGGAGGAGGTAAAACTATACAAAATGGTTTTTTATTTTTATCACCACTCTTAAAATATCCCTTTTCCATCCAATAATCATATTTACCACATTCAACTTTTTCATGATCATATTTTTTTTCTAACATAATATCAAATCCCTTCTAATATAAAAACACGATATTTCTAAGGACGAAATACCGTGTTACCACCTTAATTCATGTAATAAATTACATCTCATAACTTTAACGCAGTTAACGTAATATTCTACTAATTTCAAATATTCTGTTCCATTGCTACCTTCTACCATATATTATATTAGTTTGCACCAACCACTAACTCTCTTAAAAAAATATATAATATACTCCTCAACTTCATAACATTTTCTATATTATAAAATACTTTTTATATTTTTTCAAGAAAAATTATTGATATTAATCAAATTATATTTTATAATTAATTATAGAATAAGGAGTGGTATTATGAATAATGAAAATATATACAATGATATTTTAAATACAAACACAAATTCTAATACACACCCTACTAACTTTATGAAATCTTATGATTATGAAAATGTTGCAATAACAGATATAGTAAATAATATCATAGTAGATTCTATAAATAATAAAGCAAGTGATATTCATTTTAATCCTACAGAAGATGGAATCGTTATTAGAATACGTATAGATGGTGAATTAAGAAATTATGCTCTTGTTCCTGGTTATGTAAAGAAAAATATGGTTACTCGTATAAAAATACTTGCTGGTATGAATATTACTGAAAGTAGAATTCCACAAGATGGTGCTATTAAGCAAAAAATATTAGATAAAGATGTTGATTTACGTGTGTCTTCACTTCCAACTAATATGGGTGAAAATATTGTTATTCGTATCTTGGATTATACTATGAGTAGTCAAGGTATTGAAACATTAGGTTTTAATGAAACTAATTTAAAAAAATTATTAAAAATGATTAATGAACCTAACGGAATTATACTAGTTACAGGTGCTACTGGTAGTGGTAAATCAACAACAGTATACTCTATCTTACAAAGGCTTAACACCGTTGACAGAAATATTATCACAGTTGAAGACCCAATAGAAATGAATATACCAGGAGTAAATCAAGTTCAAGTTATTAGTGATATAGGTTTAACATTTGCAGCAAGTTTACGTAGTATTTTACGTCAAGACCCAGACATTATAATGATCGGAGAAATAAGAGATGACGAAACTGCTAGAATTGCCGTACGTGCGTCTATCACTGGACACTTAGTTCTTTCTACAATACATACAAATAGTGCATTGAATACTATCGAAAGATTAACAGACATGAACATTGAAAGATATTTATTAGGTACTGCATTAACTGGTATAATAAGTCAAAAATTAACAAAAAGACTTTGCCCTTATTGTAGAGGTACAAGACCTACTACTCCATATGAAAAAAAAGTATTTAAAAATAGTTTAAATCTAGATATTAATGAAATATATGAAGCAAGGGGTTGTGATAAATGTCATGAAGGATATAAAGGTAGAATGGCTATACACGAAGTATTATTATTAAATCAAGAAATAAGAGATGCAATAACAAATAACATGAAAAAAGAAGATTTAAGAGATTTAGTATATGGCAGTGGTACTATTACAATGCTTCAAGATGGTTTAACAAAAGTAATTAATGGTGATACTACATTTGAAGAATTAATGAAAGCTATTGACGTAGATGATTCAGATTTAACAACTAAAGGTTTATCAGAATCATTAGAAATATCAGAAAAAAATAAAGATATTTTAAAAAATAATGATAATTATAAAAAACTACAACAAAAAACAGATTCAGATTATGAAGTATCTGATTTAGATTTCTTAAATAAATAAACTAAGTAAATTCACTCTACTTAGTTTTTATATTCATTATTTTTTTAATACATATTTATTTTAATTTTTTAACTTTTATTTTATCATCTTTATCAATATTTAAATAACTATTATAAATTATTTTTATTGCTTTTATAATATAACTAACCACATATTCATAAGAATAATTAAAATTATTAGGACAACTTAATATAAAACCATCAAATATATTTTGTAAATTGTTTAAAAATTTAATTTCAAAATTTCTATTTATTTCATCAATAATTGAGTTTTCGAAATTTGTAAAATTATTTATATTAATAATTTTATTATCTAAAAGCAAATCATCATTTTTTCCTATAAAATATCTTGTATTACAACACAAGCATTGACAAATATAATATTCTTTATCGGAATTTCTATGATAATTTTTAATAACTACTTTGTAATCATGAGAGCAATTAGAGTTTTGTTCCTTATGAATCATATTATTATAATATTCTATTTTTCTTTGATATTCGATAATATTTTGTTTTATTATTTGCATTTTTTCAAAAGATTTTTTATTATCTGTTAAACTCTTCATAATCAAACCTCCCATGTAATTTTAACATATTAAATATGAATTATCAATTTTCATATTCTTTCATTAATTTTTTTGTACTATCAATATAAACTAATCTCTTATCATTTTCTAATAATTTATGAGCTTTAATATCACATATTTGTACTTGAAACCTTAAAAGTTGCAATTTATAATCATCAATCAAATCTTCTTTTGAAATCTCTATATCATGATTCAATATTAAGTAACATATTTTATTAACAAAGCATTTATCATAGCCTAATTCAATAAGTCTTTTTCTAGCAATATTTTTACTTACTATATTATGATTTTTAAAATGTCTAATATCACCATCTTCTTGATAAGAGTAAGGTTTACCTATATCATGTAATAACAATGTTAATCTAACAATAAAATTTTTATTTGAAAACGATAATGCTTTTAAAGTATGTTCCCAAACATCTAAATAATGATGTTTATTTTTATGTTCAAAACCAATCATATCATCAATCTCTGGAAACATTTTTATTAATACATCTATATTACTATTTATGTTTTCTATTAAATTATCACTTAATAAAATATCTTCTAACATAACTAACCTATTTCATATTTTTCAACTTATATAAAATATTTAAAGCTTCAATAGGTGTTATTTTTAAAACATCTACTTTATCTAATTCTTCTTTTATAGGATTTTTTGTCTCTACAAAATTCAATGTTAGTTGTTCGCTCACATTTTTGTAAACTGTATTAGTTTTGTTTTCATAAGTACTAAGTATTTCACTAGCTCTTTTTATTACACTATCTGGCATATTAGCAAGTGAAGCTACATGTATACCATAGCTCTTGTCAACAGCACCATTCTTTACTTTATGCAAGAATGTTATAATACCATCTTCTTCGATAGCATCAACATGTACATTCTTTATAGATTTATCTTTATTTTCTAAATCAGTAAGTTCGTGATAATGAGTAGAAAACATTGTTTTACATTTTATATTATTGCTAACATACTCTAAAATTGATTGTGCAATAGATAATCCATCATACGTTGCAGTACCTCGACCTAATTCATCAAATAATATCAAACTATTCTCAGTTGCATTGACGATTGCATTTCTTGCTTCTAACATTTCTACCATAAAAGTAGACTCTCCACCTACTAAATCATCACTTGCACCTATTCTTGTATAAATTGCATCAAATATAGGGAGAACTGCACTACTCGCTGGAACAAAAGAACCCATTTGAGAAAGTATTATAGTTATTGCAAACTGTCTCATATAAGTTGATTTACCACTCATATTTGGTCCAGTAATTAAAAGAGTATTTGTTTTCTCATCCATTAAAACATCATTTTTAACATATTCATTCTTATTAATACTTTCTACAACTGGATGAAATCCATCTTTTATTTCTACATATCTTTCATTAACTAATTTAGGTCTAGTTAATTTATATTCTTCACTAACAATAGATAAAGATGAATAAGCATCTAACAAACTTAAAATATATGCTGTTTTCTTTAACTCTTTAATATTATCTTTAATAATATTTTTTATTTCCATAAATAAATTATATTCTAAGTCAACTATTCTTTCTTCAGCATTTAAAACTAAAGCTTCTTTTTCTTTTAAAAGTGGTGTTATAAATCTTTCTGCATTAGTTAATGTTTGTCTTCTTTCCCAACCATATTCTTCTTTAATCTTATCTATTTGTCCTTTACTAACCTCTATATAATAACCAAATACTTTATTAAAACCAACTTTTAAATTACTTATACCAGTACGTTCTTTCTCAGTTTTTTCTAAACTACTAATAAATTCTTTTCCACCACTACGTAAAGATTTCAACTCATCAAGTTCAGTATTATATCCTTCTTTTATTAAATAACCTTCTTTTATAGTTATTGGTGGATCATTATATATACTTTTTTCTAATAAATTATATAAATCACTATGAGTATTTATTTTATAATCTAAATCTAATTTATTTATAATTTCTTTTATATTAGGTAAAACACTTAATGATTTCTTTATTTGTAAAACATCTCTAGCATTTAAATTACCACAAATTACTTTACCACATAATCTTTCCAAATCATATACTTCATATAAATTATTACGTAATTCTTCTCTTAATAAAAACTCATTATTTAATTTTTCTACAATATCTAATCTATCATTTATTAGTTTTATATCTTTAAGTGGATGTAACATCATATTTTTTAATGTTCTAGCACCCATAGCAGTCTTTGTCTTATCTATTAACCATATTAAACTATATTGTCTTTCTTTTAATCTTAATGTTTCAAATAATTCTAGATTACGAATAGTATGTATATCCATATTTAAATAATTATCATGTTCTATTATATTAACTTCATTCATATGATCTAAACTATTTAATTCTACAACACTTAAATAATAAAATAAATGTTTTATACCAGTTATTATTCTAACATCTTCTATATGTTTATAAACATCACTATATTTATCATTTAATAACTTATCATTAATACTAATATTAATATTATAATTATTCTTAAGTATATTTAACAAACTTATATCAAAATCACTAGTTATTAATACTTCTTTTAAATTAAGATTTAATATTTCATTTATTAATTTATCTTTATCATGAATAACAAATTCACTATTAATTTCTCCAGTAGAAATATCTGCATAAGTAATTAGATACTCACTATTAACATCAAGTACACTTCCTATATAATTAGTATCTTTACTATCTAAATACTCTAAATCTACCATAGTTCCTTTACTTACTACTTGTACTACTCCCCTTTTAACCATACCTTTAGTATTTTTAGGATCTTCTAATTGTTCTACAATTGCAACTTTATATCCTTTATTTACTAACTTTTCAATATATTGTTTTGCACTATGATGTGGAACACCGCACATTGGAACACGTTCTTTAAGACCAGCATTCTTTCCAGTTAAAGTTAATTCTAGTTCCCTACTTGCTAGCTCTGCATCTTCAAAAAATAATTCGTAAAAATCTCCTAATCTATAAAATATTAACACGTCTTCATAATCTTTTTTTATATCCATATATTGTTGCATCATAGGAGATAATTCTTTAATATCTACATCTTTTCTTTTCATAATAACCTCTAAATCTACTAATTATTATAACAAATATATTAAATTAGTTCATCAAAAAACTCTATCTTTTTTAGATAAAGTTTTATTTTTTTATACCAAAACATAAATTATATTCATATAAATTCATCACATAATTTGGAAAGTTTTTATTAATATTATGCGTTAACTTTTATTTTCTAACAATTAGCCTTTATAATTTTCTAAATATTTATGTAAATTTATAGCAACATTTTCTGGAACAAACTCTTTTAATTCATCAATACTTGCATTAGTAATCTTTTTAACACTACCAAAATGTTTTATTAATTCTTTTTTACGTTTTACTCCTATACCCTCTACATTATCTAAAACACTTGATATACTTCCTTTACTTCTTATAGTTCTATGATAATTTATTGTATATCTATGTACTTCATCTTGTATTCTAGTTAAATAATGAAATAAATTACTACTCTTATCAATATTATATATATTTAAAGTATCACCATCCATTAAATCACTTGTTCTATGTTTATCATTTTTTACCAAACCACATACTTTTATATTTAAATTTAATTCTTTCAATGTATCCAAACAAGCATGTACCTGACTTTTACCACCATCTACAAGTATCAAATCAGGTAATTCTAATCTTTCTACTAAACATCTATAATATCTTCTATATATAACTTCTTTCATAGTATTGTAATCATCATTTTTATCAACAGTAATTTTATATTTTCTATAATCATTCTTACTAGGTAAACCATTTTTAAATACAACCATACCAGATACATTAAATGTACCAAATATATTAGAATTATCAAATACATCTATTCTATAAATATTTATTCCTAACAATTTACTCAATTCATTATTAGCACCATCAGTCCTAATACTTTCTTTCTCTAATAAATTTAATTTATTCTCCAAATTCATTTTAGCATTCTTATAAGACATATCCAACAACTTCTTTTTATTACCTCTAATACTAG
Source organism: uncultured Bacilli bacterium (assembly GCA_934085875.1). GTDB lineage: Bacteria > Bacillota_I > Bacilli_A > RF39 > UBA660 > UMGS1124. The sequence goes on from CAKOHQ010000007.1 coordinate 34,607, forward strand.
TAATAAATTTAGTATTAATCATATTATTTAACAAATCAATATTTATATCATTTGAAACTAATACTTCTTTTGGTATTTCATGTTTATTATAGTATAATGCTATATAGTATTCTAATTCACTTATATAATCTTCCATAACAGGTATTATCTTATTATTATGACCTATTAACTTACCATTTCTTAAGAAAAATATTTCAATACTTAAATATCCTTTATCAAAATAATAATTAATTATATCTCTATCAACATTATCATGTAACTCCACTCTTTGTTTCTCCATAACAACTTTTATATAATCTAACTCATTCTTTAAATCTTTTGCTTTTTCATAATTTAATTGTTCTGAATAAATATTTATCTTTTCTAATAGTTTATTAGTGATAATCTTTTCATCACCTTTTAGAAACTTAATTATATCTTCTTCCATATTTTTTATTTTATCTTGGTCTACATTCTTTGTACAATATCCTAAGCATTCATTTATATGATAATATAAACATAAATCTTTACCTAATGTATCACATTTTTTCAAAGGATATAATCTATTTATTAAGTTAACTATTCTTCTTGCAGCATAAACATTAACAAATGGTCCAAATAATAATTTATCTTTATGTTTTTTTATATTTAAATATCTTACTACTTTTAAAGATGGATAAGGTTTTCGTGTATATTCTATATATGGATAACTCTTATCATCTTTTAATAATATATTATATCTAGGATTATATTGTTTTATTAGATTTAATTCTAATATAAATGCTTCAAGTTCACTGTTAGTTACTATATATTCAAAATGATCTATCTCACTAACCATTATTTCAGTTTTACCAGTATTTTTACCTATAAAATAATTACTAAGTCTATTACGAAGATCTTTTGCTTTACCAACATAAATTATAACATTATCTTTATTATACATTTGATAAGAACCAGGTAAATGTGGTACTAAATTTAATTCATCTTTAAACATTTTTCATCACATTATTATTTTATCATAAATTTATTTTATTAAAAGAAAAAAGTACGCTTATGTACTTAATTTATAATTATTATATATAGTAATATAACTATTGTTTAATTTGTAAATACTAACTATTTATTTTTTTCATAATCACAATTAGAACATTTTATAATACCTTTTTTTTCAACCAATAAATTTTTACATTCTGGACATAGTTCACCAGTAGGAATATCCCAAGTAGCAGTTTTACATTTAGGATAATTATTACATCCATAAAATATTTTATTTCGTCTTGTAGTTTTTTCTACTATTTTGCCTTTTTTACATATAGGACAATCACATATTTCTTTTACCATTTTTTCTTCTTTTTTTATATATTTACATTCAGGATAGTTACTACAAGCGGTAAAATTACCATACTTTCCTTTTCTAATAACTAATTCATTTCCACATTCTGGACATTTTTCACCAGTAGGAGTTGGAGCTTTCTTCTCCATATCAGTAAAAGCTTTTTCAACTAAAGGTTCAAAATCATTATAAAATTCTCTTAATACTTTTACATTATCTATCTTATCATCTGCTATTAAATCCAATTCATTTTCCATATTAGCAGTATACTCAACATTTATTATATTAGAGAAAAATTCCTGTAATTTATCAGTAGTCTCTATACCAATTTCAGTAGGATAAAATTTCTTATCTTGTACTGTAACATAAGCACGTTGTTTTAATGTTTCCATTGTCTTAGCATAAGTTGAAGGTCTTCCTATACCTAAACTTTCCATTTCTTTAATCAAAGATGCTTCAGTATAACGAGCAACTGGTTTAGTAAAATGTTGTTCTTTCTTTATTTCATTAGAAATTAACTCTTCACCAACTTTTAAACTTGGTAATTCTACATCTTCACTATTCATAAAATCTTTATACACTTTCATAAAACCTTCAAAAGTTGTAATTTGTCCAGTTGATTTAAATTCATAATCATTGTTATTAAGTATTACACTTGTTTGTTTAACTTTTGCATCACTCATCAAACTAGCCAAAGCACGATAATAAATTATACTATAAACTTTATATTCATCAGGAGTCAAATATTTTTTTATACTAATTGGAACTCTTTTTATACTTGTAGGTCTTATAGCTTCATGAGCATCTTGAACATTTTCTTTTTTCTTTGAAACTTTTACATTACCAACGTATCTTTCTCCAAATTCATTTTTTATATATTCCATTGTATCTTTAACAAATATATCTGAAAGTCTAGTAGAATCTGTTCTCATATAACTGATTAAACCAACAGTTTCGTCTCCAACATCTTTTCCTTCATATAATTTTTGTGCAATACTCATAGTTTTTGATGATCCAAAATTATATTTAGTAGAACAAGCTTGTTGCAAAGTAGATGTTGTAAACGGCATAACACCTTTTTTATTTTTTTCTTTTGATAAAACATCAGTTACTATAAATTTATCTGTTAAATTATTTAATACTTCTAAAGCATCATTTTCATTTTTTAATTCTATTTTTTTACCTTTATATTTTTCTAGATTACTTTCTAAATTATCAAATAAAGCTTTAATTGTCCAATATTCTTCGGGAATAAAAGCTTCAATCTCTCTTTCTCTATCTACAATTAACTTAAGTGCAACACTTTGAACACGACCAGCAGATTTTCCACCTGTCTTAGATTGCATAAGTTTTGATAATCTAAAACCGATTATTCTATCTAATATTCTTCTAGTTTCTTGACTTTTAACTAAATTATCATCTATTTTTCTTGGATGTTTCATTGCTTCTTTTACAGCTGGCTCTGTTATTTCATTAAATAAAACTCTCTCGTAATCATCATTCTTAAGCCCAATAGAATCATATAAATGCCAACTGATCGCTTCACCTTCACGGTCAGGGTCTGTTGCCAAATAAACTATATCAGATTCTTTTGCATCTTTTTTTAAATCATTAATTACTTTTTTCTTTCCGGTTATAGCGACATAATTTGGCTTGAAATCATTATCTACATCAACGCCTAATCCAAATTTACCGCTAGTAGATAAATCTCTAACATGACCTTTACTTGATACTACTTTATATTCATTTCCTAAATATTTCCCAATAGTTTTTGTTTTACTAGGGGACTCAACTATTACTAATTTCATAACATTTTCCTCTCAACTTATATAATAATATAATTAAATGAAAAAAAAATCAACATTATTATAGTAAAGATATATTTTTTTCATTTATGATACATATTTAATTCATACGCTGAATAGTAATTAAAAACACGAGTCTATATTTATAATCATTATGTAAGAAAAAAATCACTTAACGTGATTTTTAAAGCATTGTAATTATCTTTTCAGATAATTTTGTTATTTTTAGTATTCTTTGAATTGGAAATCCTTCTTTTTTTAATTCTTTTGCTAAAGATAACTTTTCTTCTTGTAAGGCTTGTTTATTTTGTTCTAATTTTTGTTCGAATTCCTGTTTTTTCATTTCAAGTTCTTGTTTATCTTGCTC
>CAKOHQ010000008.1 GCA_934085875.1 uncultured Bacilli bacterium
GTAACAATGTATTTAGATTATGCAGAATTACAAGCAGAAAATCATAATGCTATGACTATGAAAGATTGGGTAGAAAAGTTAAATGCATTCTTACAATTTAATGGTAAAGAAATATTACGCAATGCTGGGAAAATATCTGCAAAAGTAGCACAAGAATTAGCTTATAAAGAGTATGATAAATTTAAAGTTAAACAAGATAAATTATATAAATCAGATTTTGATAATTTTTTAAATGAAACAAGAATGATAGAGAATGGAAGTGATAAATAATGGATATGTATCAAAAAAGAGAAATGAGAAAGAATAAAAAAATGAACGAAGATACAAAAAGTTTACCATCAACGAGTATCAACTGGTTTCCAGGACATATGCAGAAAACTAAAAGACAAATAAGTGAATTATTACCACTTATTGATGTAGTATATGAACTTATTGATAGTAGAATACCATATTCTAGTAAAATAGTTGATATAGATAATACTATAAAAAATAAACCTAGAATACTCATTATGACTAAATATGATTTATGTGATAAAGAAGAAACTAATAAGTGGATTAAATATTATGAAAATAAAGGATATAAAGTAATAAAAACTAATTTGAATACAAATGATAGTATTAAAGATATAGTAAATGAAACAAATAGTTTAATGGAAAATATTAATCAAAAAAGAAATAATAGTGGTATGAAAGAAAAAGTAATAAAAGCTTTAGTAATTGGTATACCAAATGTAGGAAAAAGTACATTAATTAATAAAATGGCTGGTAAAAAAGTTGCAAATGTTGGTAATAAACCTGGTGTTACTAAAAACTTAGTTTGGTTAAAAACAAAGAGTAATATTTTGTTATTAGATACTCCGGGTATATTATGGCCAAAATTTGATAATCAAAAAGTTGCATTAAATTTAGCTAGTATGACAGCTATAAAACAAGAAATATTAGACAAAGATGAATTAGCTGTATATATTTTAAATACGTTATATAATTGTTATCCAAACAAATTAAAAGAAAGATACAGTATTTCATATATAGATGAAGATTTATGTGAAACATATGACATAATTGGTAAAAAAATAGGAGCTATTGTAAGTGGTGGAGAAATAGATTATAATAGAGTAAGTGAATATATATTAAATGATATTAAAAACGAATATATAAAAGATATAACATTTGATAGGATGAATGAATATGAAAGCTGAAACTGAGTTAAAAATAAAATTAATAAGAAAAGTTTTAATTAATAAATTAGAACTTGGAAGTTATATGACTAAAGATGAATTTATTGATTTTTGTATTAAATTTACTAATAATTTAATATATAATAGAAATTCAAATATATTAAGTTATAGTATTGAAGAACTAGAGATTACGATTAATAAAATGATTAATTTTTTTGATAATTTGGGTTTAAGTAAAAAAGATATAATTGAAGCATTTAAAAAAAATTATTCATTTATAGATTTATTTTTGGATAAAGATTTTTTAGATAAATATATATTATTGAGTGTTTTAGAAAATGATGAAAATACTATAAGGAAAAATATTTTGTTAAATGATTCCAAAAGAATTAAAATTCCACTATAAGAAATGTATGCAAGATATGTTATGACTAAGTTAGCTAATAGAGAAATATGTTATAGTAATTTAGCAAGGGAAACATATTCTATTTTTGTAAAATCATTAATTAGAAATACGTATTATAAAAACGATTCTAAAATTTTAAATAGGTTTAAAAATTTAGAACAAATTTGTAAATTATATCCAGTTGATTATAACTTTATAAATAAATTAAAACAAGAAAAAATAAATAGTAATGTTTCATTTAATAACAAATTATCTAAACAAGAAAAGATAAATATTGTTTTAAATAATTATTATAAAGTTTCTAATATAAGAGAATTGTCTGAACTGGTAAATATTTCAACAAGTTCAATACAGAGATATTTGAAAGAAGCGAAGGATTATGTTTCTGAATCAGAATATCAAAGAATTAAATTGTGGCTTCAAAATGCAAAAAGTGAAGGACTGAGTCGCGGTGGAATAAATTCTCAATTAAATAATGGCTATACGAAAGATGAAGAAGGTAAATTTAATGGCAATAAAAGAAGATAATATAGATTTATTACAATATGAAAAAGAATTATACAATAAGGGTATAAATTTTATTGCCGGTGTTGATGAAGTTGGTCGTGGACCACTTTATGGCCCTGTCGTTGCTGCAGCAGTAATTTTACCTAAAAATTATAAATTACAAGGTTTGAATGATTCAAAAAAATTAAGTGAGAAAAAACGTAATGAATTTTATAAAATTATTAATAAAGATGCTTTAGCGATAGGTGTTGGTATAATATGTGAAGATAAAATAGATGAAGTTAATATATATGAGGCAACTAAGTTAGCTATGAAAGAAGCTATTGATAAATTAAAAATAAAACCAGAACATATTTTAATAGATGCTATGCCACTTGATATTGAAATACCTACAACGAGTATCATAAAGGGTGATGCTAAAAGCGAAAGTATTGCAGCAGCAAGTGTTATTGCAAAAGTAACTAGAGACAGTATGATGTATGAACTTGATAAAAAGTATCCTATGTATGGATTTGGTAGTCATAAAGGTTATCCTACTAAAAGACATATAGAAGCAATACATGAATATGGTTTAATTCCTGGATATAGGAAAAGTTATGCACCTATTAAAGATATGATAGAGGAGAAATAATATGGGATTATTTGATAAATTTAAAAATGTATTTAAAAAAGAAGAAAAAAAAGATATAGAAGTTTATGATAAAGGTTTAGAAAAAACTAGAAAAGAATTTGTTAATGAACTTAATTTATTAGGAATTAAGTATACTAAAGTAAGTGATGAATATTTTGAAGAATTAGAAAGTTTACTAATAAAAGCTGACATTGGTGTTAATACGGTATTTGAATTTTTAGATAGGTTAAAGAAACGTGTTAAACACGAAAATATTACTAATACTGAATTTTTAAAAGAAGTTATAGTTGATGAATTATTTATGATTTATGTTGAAGGTGAAAATTTATCTGATAAAATCAATATGAATAATGATGGCCCAACTATTTTGCTATTCGTTGGCGTTAATGGTGTTGGTAAAACTACAACAATAGGTAAGATTGCAAATAAATATAATAAAGAAGGTAAAAAAGTTATGTTGATTGCTGGTGATACTTTTAGAGCTGGTGCAGTTGAACAACTTAAAATATGGGCTGATAGAACTAATTCTCTATTCTTTGGAAAAGAAAATATAGACCCAGCTGGTGTTGTTTATGAAGGATTAGAATTAGCAAAAAAAGAGAATGTTGATATAGTTTTAATTGATACAGCAGGTAGATTACAAAATAAAGTTAATTTGATGAATGAACTTGAAAAAGTAAATAAAGTTATAGGAAAATTAATACCTAATGCTCCTCATGAAACTTTACTCATTATAGATGCTACAACTGGACAAAATGGTATTTTACAAGCTGAAAGTTTTAAAAATATAACTAATATAACTGGAATAGTTTTAACTAAATTAGATGGTACTGCAAAAGGTGGTATAGTACTTGCAATAAAAGAGAGTGTTGGAATACCAGTTAAATTTATCGGTTTAGGTGAAGGTGTTGATGATCTTAAACCATTTGATATTGAAGAATATATTTATGGATTATTTAAGGATATGATGTAATGGAAGAAAGAGATTATTTAATAGCTTTGTTTGAATATTATAGGAACTTATTAACTGATAAACAAAAGAATTATTTTATTGATTATTATTATGATAATTTAACAATGGAAGAAATTGCTATAAACGATAATATATCTAAGAATGCTGTTAGTAAACAAATTAAAATTATTAAAGATAAATTAAAGTATTATGAAAATAATTTAAATTTATATAGCAATAGTATAAATATAAAAAAAATTATAAATGATAAAAAAATTCTTGATAGTATTATAGAATATATCTAAATTGATATATTTTTTTTGCTATAAAAAAGAACCATCGTGGTTCTTTAACTAACATTTAAAGACTTAGTTTGAGTTTTACCTTGATATTTAATTGTGAAAACTACCTCATTGCCATTTTTTGAATATGTAATACTTGCTAAATCTGTAATGTCATTATTATTTTTATCGTATACTTTAACAATACTTGTCAGAGTATTTGAATCATGCATTGTATTATATTCATCTAAAGTTAATGAATTTTTTTCTATTCTTACTTCAAAGTCATTATTATCATTTGATGTTGAAGGTTTTGTAGTTGTTTCAGTAGGAATTGTATTTGTTGGTTTAACTTCAATACTTACTCCATCTGAATCACATCCATTGTAATTAGTGTATGTGGTTTTTACTGTTACTTGAGCTTTATCTAAAATAATACCATTATATGTATATTTTGTTTCTGTTGTTGTACCTAAATAAGTACCGTTTAAGTATACTGCATAACCTACATTTCCTAATATTTCATTGTTTCTAGATATAGTGTAATTTAAGTATTTATCTCCCCAATATTTATATACGTTGTTAGCAAATTTATCTTTTAAGAAATTTGCATCTAACGCTTTTGGTGTAGAAATACCTTTCCAAGTAATTGTAATACCATTTTCATTACTTGTATAATTTAAATTACTTACATTTTCTAATGTACTGAATGTTGTTGAAGTTTCAGTTGGTGCTGACCCTTTTTTAAACATTTCTGTTGATCTTAAGTTTTCTGGTGTTGCTGGACTTGCTAATTCTAATGGATCTGTTCCTAATTCAACTTCTGCTGTAACAACAGTTGTAGGTTTTTCCCATACAGAATTTGGTTTTAATATTTTGCTTCCTAATATTTTACTAATTGCACGTCTTTGTGAAGAACCTTCACTATTTGATAAGTAATATTCTTTTGTAACTTCGTCGTAACCATACCATAATGAAATACAATAATCTGGTGAGTAGGTTAGTTGCCATGAGTCTCCAATTATATTTCCTGTAATTCCTTTTGCTTTTTTAAATGCTGCATCAACTGTTGATGTTCCTGTTTTACTTGCAACGTCTGTACCGCTAACAGTACCGGTTGCAACATTATTGCTCGTTACAGCATATTTAAGCACCATATTTATCATATAAGCAGTAGATTCTTCCATTGCTTTTACTTTTTTTGGTTTAACAGTATATGTTTCTCCTGAATTTGTGTATTCTATTTTTGTAAAACTATAAGGTTCAATATATGTTCCACCTCTTGCAAATGTTGCATATGCTGCTGCCATTTGTAATGGGTTTACACCATCAAATCCTCCGATACTGTGTGATTCGTTTATATAACCATTTTCGTATTGTGGAGTAATACCTAAATTTGTAACAAATTCTTTTATTTGATCTTGACTTAATTGTTGGAAAGTATAAAGAGCAGGTATATTTCTACTTGATGCTAGAGCTGTTTTTGCTGTCATAACACCTTTATAACTATTATCCCAGTTTTTAATACTTCCTCCGCCACTATAAGTGTAAGTATCATCTACTACTGTATTTCCAGGTGACCAATTTAAATATTCAAATGCTGGACCGTAATCAAATATTGGTTTTGCAGTACTTCCTGGATGTCTTTTAATCATTGTAGCATAATTGTAACTACGTTCTGATTTTTTGTTTCTTCCAGCACCAATTGCGGTAATACTACCATCTTTAACATCTATAACAGTCATAGCTGCTTGAACTTTATCATTTTTCCATGTATATCCGTCTCCTTTGTATATACTTTCAATTACATCTTGTTTTTCTGGATCTAATGTAGTATAAATTGTCATTGATGTTGTTGCTGGATCGTTTCCAGTTCTATTAATAATCTCTTTAACAACAGTATCTATGTATCCTTGATATTTATTAACTGTTTTACCAGTAGAAACTAAAGTACTCTCAAGTGGAATACTTCTAGCTAAATCTCTCTCTTCTTTATTAATATATCCATGTCTATACATTAAGTTTAATACTAAATTACGTCTTGATTCTGCTGTTTTTGGATGACTATATGGATCATAAGCATCTGGCGCTTGGAATAAACCAGCTATTGTTGCTGCTTCTACTAAAGATAATTCACTAGAACTTTTATTAAAATATTTTTGACTAGCTTGCTCTACACCGTATGCACCACTTCCAAGATATGGCATATTAACATAGAATTCTAAAATTTGTTCTTTTGTATAAGCTTTTTCTACTTTAAATACTGACATATAAATATCTGTAAATTTTCTTATAATTCCTTTTATTCCACTTCTTGCTTTGTCAGAATATGCATTTTTTACAACTTGCATTGTAAGTGTTGATCCACCACCAGCATTAGAATGTCCTACTAACTGTCCAGCAACAGCTTTTGAAAATCTTGCTAAATCTATACCATTATGTTGAAAATATCTTGAGTCTTCTGTTGCAACAATTGCATCTATTAATACTTGAGGTAATTCTTCATAATTAACTAATTCTCTATTTTCAGTACCAAGTCTTGCAAATTCATTACCATTTTTATCTAATAACACACTTGATTCTTTACTATATAAATTACTTGTATCAAATTTTGGTGAATTAATTATTATATATAAAGTAAAAATTATTCCTATTGTTAAACAAAATATCATGAATAACATAAATAAAATTAATATTTTTTGTGCTAATGTACCTTTTTTATATTTTAACTTTAATTTATTTGCTTCATATTTTGCAACTTTAGCATTATTTCTGATTTTTGCTTTTGTTCTTTCTTTACCTTTATATTTGTATACATTAGTTAGATCTAATGTTTCGTTTTCTAATTTTTCTATTTCTTTCTTCTTTTTTATTGCTTTATTTTTTTTAGGTATTTTTTCTTTATCTTTTTTTGTATACGTTGTTTTTTTCATTTATTATCCTCCTTAAAATAAACTTCATTGATTACTTTAATATAATCTAATGCAGGTGTTATTCCTTCTTTTATATTATGTCCTTTCTCTTTAATATAATTGTATGGGATGCTTTTTCTATCATAGTTAGAGGTAAAATCAATTATGTCATTACCATCTAACAAATAATATAAACTATTTATTTTAATAATTAAAAAACTTATACCTCCATGTTTAATAACTCTTTTCATATGTAGCAATTGATGATCATGTAAATTTGATAATGGAAAAGAAGTTTTATTTAATGTTTCTTTTGCATCAAAATCTATATATTTACCTTTATATATTCCATTATAATCTAATGTGCTAGGTATTTTATAGTATCCTTCTAATATTTTATTTTTTTTATAGTCAACATTACATACTAATATAGGAGTAGGTTTTTTATATATTATTGCTATATCATTGTTAATATAGTATTCATTACTTAAATTAATTAGGTTTTCTAGTTTCATACCTCTATTTTTATGAGATACATTTCTTTTATATTCTTTATTTATACTTCCAGGATATAACACATACATCACCTTATTTAATTATATAATATAAATTGTTTATTTTCTATATAAATAGTTGCAAATTTGCATTATTTTACATTATTTTATATAATTATATTGGGTGGATGAATATTATGAAAATAGAATCGTCAGATTTAACAAATATTGCAGTTAGAACAAGTCAATATCCAACAGATATGAAAGATGAGTTTTTGCTTGTAGGAAAAAGTAATGTCGGAAAGAGTAGTTTTATAAATACTGTACTTGCTAGAAAAAACTTTGCTCGTACTAGTAGCAAACCAGGAAAAACACAAACATTGAATTTTTATTTGGTAAATAATAATTTTTATTTGGTTGATGTACCGGGATATGGCTATGCAAATGTGTCTAAAAGTACACAGAAAAAATTTGGATTAATGATAGAAGAATATTTGACAAAAAGAAGTAATTTAAAAATGGTGTTTATGTTAATTGATTTTAGGCATAAACCTAGTGAAAATGATATTTTAATGTATGATTATTTAAAATATTATGAATTACCTGTATGTGTAGTAGCTACTAAATATGATAAAGTTAAATCTAGTCAAAAAGATAAACAAGAAAAGATTGTAAGAGATACATTAAAAATAAAAGAAGAAGATAGTTTAGTATTATTTTCTAGTATTACAAAAAAAGGCAGAGAAGAGATATATAGACAGATCGAGAGCAAACTTAGTTGATGCTTTTTTTCTTGCAACAATTTAAATTTTATTATATATTAAATACAGATAGGATATGATTTTATGAATAAAAAAGGATTTACATTGATAGAACTTTTATCCGTTATAATTTTAATTGGATTAATTCTTGGTATAGCTACTACTGGTATATTAAGAGGTGAAAAGAAAGCTAAAGAAAAAACACTTGCTTCTAAAGTAAAAAATATAGAAAAAGCAGCAATAGTTTATGGACAAAATCATAGAGAAAATTTTGTTTCTTTTACTTCAGGTTATTGTGAAGGTATAAGTAATTGTAAATACTATGAATATGTAATTAATGATGAAAATAAGAATGCTATAACAGTATCTATGTTGCTTGAAAATGACGATGATAATGGTCCTTATATTAATGCGGATGACGATAATAATAATATACTAAACCCAACTGATAATAATAAAAATATGAATGCTTGTGAAATACAAATATATCAAAAATATGGGAAAATATATGCGGTCTATGATAAAAATAAAGTAGTAGAAGACGAAGATACTAAATGTTGGAAATAAGGTGTAATATATGAATAAAAAAGGATTTACGTTAGTTGAGTTATTAGCAGTGTTAGTTTTAATAGGTTTATTAATAGGTATTGCTGTACCCGGTATTAATAAAATAAGTTCTAATATGAAGAAAAAATCCTATAATCAAAAAGTAAAATTAATAGAGAGTGCAGCAGTTTTATGGGGACAAGATAATAAAACCAGATTGCAAACAGAATCTAATTGTATAAAAGATGAAAACAACCAATTTCTTCCGTGCTGTCGTATAAAAGTTAATGACTTATTAACTGAAAACTATTTAGATAGTGATAACAATAGTGGTAAAGTAATAAATCCTGAAACTAATAAAGATATGAATGGTTGTGAAGTGCGTGTATATAAACAAAATAAAAGAGTATATGCTAAAATTGGAGAAAATTGCAATTAATGCTAATAAAAATAGTCTTTTGATGGACTTTTTTTTATATATTTGATACTATTTATATGGTGATGGTATGAAATTTTTGAGAGAACTTGGTATAGATATAAAAAATAAAGAATTATTATATACAGCATTAACACATACAAGTTATGCAAATGAAAACAATTGTGAAAGTTATGAAAGACTTGAATATTTAGGCGATGCAGTATTAGAACTTATAATGAGTGAATATTTTTATTTAAATAATAATTATAGTGAAGGTGAAATGAGTAAAATAAGAGCTAGGTATGTTTGTGAGTCAGCTTTGTATGAATATGCTAAACAAATAAATTTAATTCCATATATAAAAGTAGGACATGGTATACATTCAGAAAATGAAACTATAATAGCAGATATATTTGAGGCAGTACTTGCAGTAATATATTTAGATAAAGGATATGAAGTTGCAAAAGAATATATATATAAAATAGTAATACCATATGTTTTAGAAAATAAAATATTCTTAAGTGACTATAAATCCCATTTACAAGAAATGGTACAGACAGAAAAAAAGTCATTAGAATATGAGTTAGTAAAAGAAACTGGTCCTTCACATGATAAAACATTTAAAGTTAATGTTTTGGTAGATGGAATTGTATTTGGAACTGGTATAGGTAAAAGTAAGAAACAAGCAGAGCAAAATGCTGCAAAAGATGCAATAAAAAAGGTGGCAAAATAAATGAAGTTGTTAAGTATCAAAGCACATGGTTTTAAATCATTTGCAGATAAAATAGAAATTAATTTAGTAGGTGGAATAACTGGTATAGTTGGTCCTAATGGAAGCGGAAAATCTAATATTGTAGATGCTGTTAAATGGGTTTTAGGTGAACAATCTATAAAAAACTTAAGAGGACAAGAACATATGACTGATGTTATATTTAGTGGTAGCAAATCAAGAAAAGCAATGACCAGAGCTTGGGTTAGTTTAACATTTGATAATACTGATCATTATTTAAAAAGTGATTTTGATATATTAGAAATAAAAAGAGTAGTATATTCAACTGGAGAAAATGAATATTTTATAAATAATAGTAAAGTAAGATTAAAAGATATAACAGAATTATTTATTGATAGTGGAAGTAGCACAAATTCATTTAGTATAATTTCACAAGGTAAAATAAGTGAAATACTAAGTGGTAAAGTAAGTGATAGAAGAAGCATTATTGAAGAAGCCGCTGGCGTATTAAAATATAAAAAACATAAAGAAGAAACTTTAAGAAAAATAGATAAAGCTAATGATAATATTGATAAAGTTAACTTAGTTATTAGAGAATTAGAAACACAATTAGAACCCTTAAAACAAGAAAAAGACAAAGCTATAAAATATAAAAGATTAAAAAGTGAACATGATGAATTAGATATAATATTAACTGGTGTTGATTTAAAAAATAGCTTTGATTTAACCAATGAATTAAAAAATAAAATAAATATATTAAATGAAGAAATAAATAAAATTGATACAAATAATATAAATGATTCTAGTGTAATAGAAAAATTAAAACTTAATAATATTAATTTAGATAGTAAAATAAATGAATTGCAAGATCAATTAATTAATTTAAATAAAGAAATAAACGAAGTTGAAAGAGATAGACAAGTAACTTTAGAACGTAAAAAATTTGAAGTAGATGATATAAAATTACAAAATAATATAGTTAATTTAAAAGAAAAAGAATTAGAATTAAATAAAGATATAGAAGTAATTGATTATCAATTAAAAGAATTAAATAATGATAAAGATAATATATTAAAAGAAATAAATGATATAAAAAAAGATTTAGAAAATAAACAAAAAGAATACAATGAATTAAAAAGTAAATATAATACAAAAAATATTAATAAATTAAATATAATTAATAAAATAAATATATTAGAAAATAATATATTAAATGAAAATAATATTCCTACTAGTGTTAAAAATATAATTAATAGTAAAAGTCTTAAAGGTATACATAATATAGTTGGAAACTTGATTAGTACTGATATAAAATATAAGGATGCACTTAATATAGCATTAGGATATAGTACAAATGTAGTAATTGTTGATAATGAAGAGAGTGCAAAAAATGCTATAAATTATTTAAAACAAAATAAACTAGGTAGAGCAACATTTTATCCACTTAATATAATAAAACCAAAATATATAAATGAAGATATATTAAATAAAATAAGTAATACAAAAGGTTTTATAGATACATTAGATAATTTAGTAGACTATGATAATAAGTATACAAATATTATTAAAAATTTATTAGGTAATATTATTGTTGTAGATAATATAGATAATATGAATATTATAGGTGAAAAAATAAATTATTCATATAGAGTTGTATCATTAGATGGTGATATATTACATACTGGAGGTAGTATAACAGGTGGTACTATTAAACAAAATAATAGTATACTATTAGATAGATACGAACTTGAAACTAACAAAAATGAATTAAAAAATATTGATAATGATTTAAATAATATAAATGATAAGATAAATAATATAGATACTAATATAAATGATATATTAAATAATAGATTAATTATTAATGATAAATATAATAATATTATTAATAAAATAGATATAAAAACTAAAGAAAAAAATAATTTAATTATAGAGCAAAATAATGTACTTAAAGAAATAGATGGAAACAAAAATATATTAAATAGTAGTATTGATAAAACTTTAGAAGAATTATTAAATAAATATTATAAACTAAATAGTAATAAAGAAATATTAGAAAGTGATTTAAATAAATTAAAAATAGAAAAGAATGATATTTCTACACATATTACAGAATTAGAATTAAATAATAAAAAAATAAATAATAATTATAATAAGTTAATGAGTGAACTAAAAGATAATGAAATAGAATTAAGTAAATATGAAATAAAAATGGATAATAATTTAATTAAATTAAATGAAGAATATCATATTACTTATGATTATATAATAAAGAATTATGATTTAAATATAGATGTTAAATCTAGTAGTAATAAATTAAATACGATTAAAAGAGAATTAAGTTTATTAAATGAAGTTAATTTAGGAAGTATAGATGAATTTGATAGAGTCAATGAAAGATTTGAATTTTTAACTAATCAAAAATTAGATTTAGTAGAATCTATTAATAATTTAATGGAAGTAATTAATGAATTAGATGAAACTATGAAAGAAAAATTTATAGAGACATTTAATAAAGTTAATATAGAATTTAATAAAGTATTTAAAAAGTTATTTAAAGGTGGTATAGGAGAATTACATTTAACAGATCCTACTGATTTACTCAATACTGGTGTAGATATTACAGCTTGCCCTCCAGGAAAGACTCTTAAAAGTATTAATTTACTTTCTGGTGGAGAAAAAACTTTAACAGCAATAGCATTATTATTTGCAATACTTAATATAAGATATGTACCATTTTGTATACTTGATGAAGTAGAAGCAGCTTTAGATGAAGCAAATGTTGATATGTTTGGTAATTATATAAAAGAATATGAAAATAAAACAGAATTTATAATAATAACACATAAAAAACGTACTATGGAATATGCTAATACTTTATATGGTATAACTATGCAAGAAAGTGGTATATCTAAATTAGTTAGTGTAAAGTTAGATGATATTAAATAAAGTGTCTTAATATAAAAAGTTAAATATATTATAAAAAATATTGTGTTTTTAACAATTAAATGTTATATTTTTATTAGGGTAGAAATACCAAAAAGAATTAAAGTTTTGTACATAATAATTTGCAATTATAATGTACATTTTAATTCGCAAATTAACATTTAATATATACGAAATTTTACGATTCATGAAAAAACTATGAAAACATATCTCTTCCCCAACCCCAAAAATCGTTGGGGGGGGGGGTATGAAGAAATATGTTTTTTCGTGATTTAAAAGGAGTGATAGAATGAATCGTAAACAAAGAATAATAGTTAGTGTAACAGGAATAATATTAGTTTTTTTAATTCTTGTAGGATTAACATATGCATATTTTTTAACTAAGATAAATGGTAATACTAATGATAAATCTATTAGTGTTACAACTGCTAATTTAGAAATTAAATATGAAGATAATAATGATATTATTACAGGAGATAAAATAGGACCTGGTACTACTTTACCTATAAAAGTATTTACAGTTATAAATAATGGTAATATGAATGTAGAATATAGTGTAGGTTTAGTAAATTTAATTAATACTTTTAGTATTACAGAAGATGTAGTATATAATGTAACTTGTAAATCTTATGATAAAGAGGGATTTAATTTAGGAACTGATGGAACTATTACAGGAACAGAAAATGGATCATGTAGTGGAGTAAATGAAAAAGAGTTTCCTACTTTAAATAGTTATATAGTAACAAATAATATTGATGTAAATATAGTTCATGCTTATACTATGACAGTAACATATAAAGAAACAGGAACAGATCAAAGTATAGATATGAATAAAGAATTATCTGCAAAAATAGATATATTTGATCCAGAATCATTAACTATACAAGGAAGTGTAACAAATTCAAGTGAGAATGATTATGTAGTAATACATAGTAAAGAACAAGAAAGTCAAATATTAAATGGTAGTTATAAATTTATAGGAATAACACCAGATAAACATACAATAACAATAAAGAATAGAAATACAACAGATACAAAGAGTGCATCATTAGATGTAGAAAAAGGAACACCTAATGTATCTGGATCAAAAATAATATATGATGAAGATAAGAATGTTGCTGATATGGGAATTAATATAAGTAGTAATACACTTACTTTGGATATAACAAAAATAACTAAACCAACGCGAACTTTAAAAGATACAATACTTTTAAGTGCAAAAAAAGGTGGAGAAAATCGAACAGTAATGGGTTCAACAGTAACAGAATTTACATCAATATCTGGCGAGAATGAAAGAGTACTTAATAATGCGCCAGATGACTATGGAACAAGTTATTACTTTAGAGGAAATGTATTAGATAATTATGTAACATTTGCAGATAAAACATGGAGAATAGTCAGAATAAATGGAGATGGAAGTGTTAGACTTGTATTAAATGATGTTGCAAAAGATGCAAATGGGGATATAATAAAAACAGCATTTAATTCTAGTTATAATGATAATGCATATGTAGGATATATGTATGGAACAGCAGGAAGTGCAACATATGATGCAACACACGAGAATATTAATGATAGTTTAATAAAACAAAAAGTAGATAAATGGTATGAAGATAATTTAAAAACGAGTTATGCAAATTATTTAGTAGATACATTATTCTGTAATGATAAAATTCTTGCATCAGATGGTATTGGTGGAGTTGCGACACAACTAGGTTATGGAAAAAATAAAACATATTATGCATCAGAAAGGAGATTGGAATACAGTTCTGGAATAACAAGTATAATAACATCAAAACCAACGTTTAAATGTGCAGAAAATGCAACAAATGATTATTCAAGATTTACAGTGAATGTTACAAATTTACCAAATGGAAATAAAACAAATGGAGATTTAAAATATCCAATAGGATTATTAACTGCAGATGAAGTAGCATATGCAGGAGCATATAAATTTAATCAAGTAAATAAAACATATTATTTATATAATTCATCTATAACTTTAGGTTGGAGGCTTTCCTCTCCATATTGCTATCGTGATTCTACTGCATATGAGTGGTGTGTTGGTTATAAATCTGGTAGTGTTACCTACTGTAGTGTTGACGGTTCTTATGTTTTTCGCCCTAGTATCAATCTAAAGTCTAGTGTACTAATAAATGGCGGAGATGGAACTAGTTCAAATCCATATACATTAAAATTAAGTTAGATAAAAGAAATTGGTTTTTAGAACTAATTTTTTTCATATATTTAAGTGTAGGAGGTGACTATGAACGAATTAACTAATATAGTAACCGCTGTTGGTAATTATAATAATGTTTCTACATCAATAACTTCTAATACATCTGTTGTTAATTTAGTTAGTGGTTTAACTATTACAAAAGAAGCTGATAAACAAAATTGGGCTAGTGGAGCGCTTACATATACAATTAAAATTAGTAACTTAACTGATACTCCATACTTAAATCCAGTTTTAACAGATGAAATAGATACTACTAAAGTAGATTTTGTAACTGGAAGTGTAATGTTGAATGATGTAGAACTTGGACAAGATAAATATAGTTTTAATAATAATACATTAACGATTAACTTAGAACAAGTTAATGCACAAACAACAGATACTATAACGTTTCGTGTTACTAAAAAAGCGTAATACCTTCTTTATACTGAAAAATCAAACAAGTATATGTTGTAATAGTGAAGTAGTTTATAGTAATATGACTACTGTTGTTAGTCCTATAAATAAATATCGTGGTGGAAATACATATTGTGATACACCATATTGGAGATTATAATAACTTAATGTGATTTTTTCTTTATGTCATAAAAAATATACAACATAAAATAAAGTAAGAGGTGTATTATGACTATAATTGATGATAATACTGTTGTTGTTAATACGAGTGCAGAATTAAAAAATGTTCTCGAAAATAATAATGCATATAACTATATATATTTTGGAAACAATATAAATCTTACTACTGGAATTGTTATATCTAATACTAAAACTAATGTTGTTATAGACGGTACTTATGAAAATGTTACTTATGAATTTACTGATATGAAAAGTACTGGTGCTACTGATACAATAAGAGTAAATTCTGCTATAAATAAAGTGACGGTAAAGAGTATGAAAATAACTGGATATAATTATTATGGAGTAGTATATGTTCCAGAAGAAGCAAAATATAAAGACGTAATTATAGAATATAAAAATATAAGCTATTTAGGACCACAAATATCATTTCATCCATATGGATTAACTAGATTTATTGATGTTAATATAGAAATACAAGAAAATTATGCTGCTGGTAATGAAGTAGCTGAATGTAATAAAATAGAAATTGGTGGAGAGTCAATAATAACACATAAATCAACAGGAAATTCTTCATTTTGGTTTAGAAATAATGATCCATATTTTAAAATACTACCTAATTCAATTGTACATTTTACTTCTATCAATAGAGAAATGATATATGGAGTTACTAACTTAGAATTCGATGTAGGACATAATTCTTCATTTTATGTAATAACTAAAAATGGTATGGGTTATGGTACATTTGGTACAGGAGTAACTAGCATAGAAGAAAATGCTTTATTAAATATAAAACAAACTAGTAGGAATGGTAGTTATCCAACGTGGTATAGTTATGGCAGTATTACATTAAATAACAATTCTATATTAGAAATTATAAATGATTATGCTAGTATAACATCTAGTAATTACAATATATATTTTAATGGAAGCAATACAGGATTTTATTTAAATAATCCAGAAAAAGTAATATTATATAATAAAGTTGCCAACGTATTATATACAAATAGTACAGTACCATTTAACTTTAATTTTAATAGAATAAATTTATTTGATAATGTTATAGATGTTAGTAGTGATATAACAAAAGATACTTTACCTACATCTTGGTATAAAAACACTTTATCTAATATCACTGGTACATTTACTAATTCTAAAACAACTATAACTAGTAGTGATTTTACAGAAAGTGATTTAACAACTTTACCTAGTTTAGATAAATTTATAGTTAATAATAAAAAAATAATATCTGTTGGTGATTTTGTACTTCATATAAATGCATTAACTGACACTGATACTATAATAAGTGGTAATACAATAAATAATTCTTCAATATTAATAGAATATGATAATGAAAGTGTGGGTGTAAAAGTGAATGAAGATGGAACATACAGTTATACATTACCTAATACTTTACCTATTGGTACTAAAATAACTTTTAATACTAAATTACAAAACGAACCAATATATAATACTAAAATAATAGAAATAGTGTATAGTGGAGAACTAGTAATAGATGATGCAACTAAAATAGTTAAATTTGTTTTAGAACCCATTAGTACAAATCCTATACTTTGTCCTAAAGAAAATGAATTAGTAATTAATGTAACCGATAGTAGAATACATAGTTCTAATTGGAAACTCTATGTTAGTATAAATCATGATTTATCAAATAAAGATGATGTTTTAGAGAAATCTATTATAATAAAAAAAGATGATGAAATAATAGTATTGGATCAAGAACCTAAATTAATATATACAGGTGTAGATAATGGTGGTGTTATTAAAACTACTAATATTATTTTCAAAGAAGATGAAGGCATATTATTATGTATAAATAATCCTATTAAAAATAATATGGTTTATAGTTCTATAATATCGTATAGTATTGAAGAGTAAAAAATAAAACTTTTGGATTAGTTTTATTTTTTTCTTACTTTAAAAGAAACAGTTTTGCTATCATTTGCATTGATAGTAGATAGATTAATTGTTAATGTATCAGTTTGATATAAATATTCACTACTAGTTGCAGCAACTCCTTCTATAATTACAGAACCATCTATAAATTCTACTAATGTAGTATTTAGTTTATCAGTGATAACAGGTTCTTCATAAGTTTTTTCTGTTTGATTGTCTACAATTATCGTATAAGTTAATTCACCATCGGCCCATACAGTTTTATCAGCAGTTTTTGCAATAGTCAAACCATCTATCATAGTGACTACACTTGCAGTACTGGTAATGCTTGTTGGAATACTATTATAATTACCGACCGCAGTAACTGTATTAGTTAATTCATTTTCCATATGTCCCCTAATGTATTTTATGAAAAAAATATAAATTAGTTAATGAAATTATAGTATTTAAGGCTTATATTTGATACAATAAATTTGAGTTAAATAGGTACAAAGCTTAATGACATATGTTCTAAAGTTTTTTAATAAAATAAAAAAAGGTAAAAAATGTATTATTGTTAAAAAAATAATAAGAATAAAATGATATAATTGTAAAAATAGTTTTTGTAGTTTGTTATGATGAAAAAATAAATTGATAAAAAATTGACAGCAATTCATATTATGTTAAAATAATCTTTACTTAGGAAGGAAAAAATTATGAAGAAATTTTTAGGAATTGTTAAATTATATGATGAAAGTATGAGTGGTATCAATGTTAAAATATTATCAAAAACATATGATGAAATCGAATTAATTAATAAATGGTTTGATTTATATCCTAGTGCTGAACACACAGTATTAAATAATACACAAGAATTAGATTCTATGTTTGAAATTTTTAAAGATATGACACCCATAACACAAGAAGAAAAGGATTCAATAAAAAGTGCAAAAAAATTGCTATATGAATTAATGAAAGATTAAAATATAAAATAAAAGGAGTGAATATGGATAATAAAAGATTTAAAATGATAGATGAAAATTTTATATGTGAAGTATGTGGTAAAAGTGTTAAAAAACTAGATTACACAGCAAGAGATCATTGTCCTTATTGTTTGTGTAGCAAACACTTGGATATTAATCCTGGTGATAGATTATCAGAATGTTTGGGTATATTAAAACCTATTGATATTGAAAAAGGAAAAAAGGATATTTATAAAATTATTTATAAGTGTAATAAATGTGGTATGGTTAAAAAAAATAAAACAGCCATAGATGATAATTTTGATAAAATACTTGAAATAATGTCTAAAAAATAGAATTTTTAATCACTTTGTACATATAATAAAATAGAATGTATTTGTACTTGACAATAGTAATGTCTTGTTGTAAAATATAAATGTATTCAAGAAATTGAAAATGTTAGCCGCTCTTGGATGGCGCGGGTTATAAATTATTCCAATCGTGAAATGTTAGTCGCTTACGGATGGTGCGAGTAAAAAGTTATTCCGTCCGAAAATGTTGGAAAACTTTAATAAAAATATTGAAGTTTTCTTTTATTATGTGATATTATATTTACAAGGAGTGATTATATGAAAATAGAAACAGGGGTTATATATCATATAAAAGATGAATTTTTTAATAAGATTAATGATAAAAAGCTTTTAATCAATCATGAAAATGGCAAAACAAGACCAACATATTTTACAATTAAGGATGGTGAGATTTTATGGTTTATACCATTAAGTAGTAAGATAGAGAAATATCAATCTATTATAGATAAAAAAACAAAAAAATATGGTATATGTAAATAAATAATAATTGGTGAAATAGCAAATAAAAAATCGGCAATACTAATTCAAAATGCTTTTCCAACATTGCCAAAATATATTGATCATCCTCATAAGATTGATGGCAAACCTTTAAGAGCTATAAAAACATTACAAAATGAAATTTTTAATTGTTTTAAAGATTTGTTAGCTATGAAATCTCAGGGAATTAATTTGTTTTTTGCTGATATAGATAAAATAAAAGAAATAATGTTAGAAGAATTAAAAGATAATTGAAAATGTTAGAAAACTTTAATAAAAATATCAGAGTTTTCTTTTATTATGCTATAATAAATTTAAAAGGAGTATAAAGTAATGTATGAAAGTATTAACTATAAGAGAACCATGGGCTAGTTTAATAATAAATGGATATAAAAAATATGAATTTAGAAGTTGGAAAACAAATTATAGGGGTAAAATACTTATACATGCTGGAAAAGGTATAGATAAAGATATGTTATACATTACAGACAAATATAATATAAAAATAAATCCTGGTAATATAATTGGAGAAGTTGAAATAACAGATTGTATTAAAGTAGATGATAAATTTAATGAATATTTGAAAAAAGATAATCGTTTAGTGTATCGTGGTAATTACAAAGACAATTACGCATGGAAGATAGAGAATGTTGTAAAGTTTGATAAAACTATATCTGTTAATGGGGAATTAGGATTATGGAATTACGAAAAATAGTTTATAAGTATTATAAAATAATTAATATTGTGATATTATTAAGTAGGTGATGAAATTATGTTAAATATAAAGACAGATTCTAGGAAAGTTAAAGAAGGGGATACTTTTGTTGCTATAAAAGGATATACAGTTGATGGACATGATTATATTAAACAAGCAATAAAAAATGGTGCAAAAAAAATAATTTGTGAACATGGTAAATATAATGTAGAAACTATAATAGTAGAAAATACGGAAGAATATTTAAATAAATATTTGGTAGATAATGTAAGTCAAGAATTTAAAGATATTAAATTTATTGGTATAACTGGTACTAATGGTAAGACTACTACTGCATATTTGACTAGTCAAATGTTGACTAAATTAAATATTAATAATGCATATGTTGGAACTATTGGGTATTATGTAAATAGTAAATTTATTTATGAATTACCAAATACCACTCCAGATATATTAAGCTTATATAATCTTATATTAGATGCTAAAGAAAAAGATGTTAGTGTAATAGTTATGGAAGTTAGTAGCCATTCATTATCACTTGGTAGAGTAAATGGTATCAATTTTGATATATGTGGATTTACTAATCTAACAGAAGACCATTTAGATTATCATAAAACTATGGAAAATTATTTAAAAAGCAAATTATTAATTTTAAATCATTTAAAAAAAGATGGAATTATGATTTCTAATATTGATGATAAATATGGTAAATGTTTTAAATATGATAATTATAAAACATTAGGATTTAGAGATAGTGACTATCATATATTAAGTTATAGTTATGATAATTTGAATACTAATATAGAATTTAGTTATGAAGATAAAATATATAATGTTAAAACTAATTTATTAAATAAATTTAATATCTATAATTATATTACAGCACTTGCTTTTGTTAATAGTTTAGGTGTAAATATAGAAGATATAATTCATGTAACAGGTGAGGTTTATGCTCCTAGTGGTAGAAATGAAATAATAAGTGTAAATGGTGGTAAAGCAATAATAGACTATGCCCATACACCAGATGCTGTTGAAAAAATAATAACTTCTAATTTGGAAGATAAAAAGGGTAAAATAATTACTATTGTTGGTTGCGGTGGAGATAGAGATCCAAAAAAAAGACCAATTATGGGTAATATTGCAAGTAAATTAAGTGATTATGTTATATATACAAATGATAATCCTCGTACAGAAGATGAAAAAAATATAATGAATGATATACTAAAAGGTGTAGATAAAGATAATTATCCTGTTATATATGATAGAAGAGAAGCAATAAAAAAAGGATTAGATATGATAGGTAAAAATGATACTTTATTAATACTTGGTAAAGGACACGAAGATTATCAAATAATAGGACATGTTAAACATCATTTATCTGATAAAGAAGAAGTGTTAAATTATATAAAAAATAATTAATGAAAAAAATATAATTTTGTTGTATAATTAAATCTAGTTTATATATTAAATTAGATTTTTTGTTTGGAGTTGATTTATATGAAATGTACTATATTGACGCTTGGTTGTAAAGTTAATACATATGAAAGTGAATATTTAAAAGAAAAATTTAAAGATAATAATTATGAAATAGTTAAATTAAATAATAATCCAGATGTTATAGTAATTAACACTTGCACTGTTACTAATCAAAGTGATGTTAAGTCTAGAAAAATGATTAGACTTGCACGTAAGACTTGTCCTAATAGTATTATAGTTGTATGTGGGTGTGCTGCTGAACATCATAAAGAAAATATTGTTGATACTGATATAGATATATTAATAGGTAATTATTATAAAAGTAAAATAGTTGATTTAGTTAATGAGTATAAAATAAATCATAAAAAAATAAATACTTTTGTTGATATGAAAAATGTTGGATTTGAAGATATGAAAATAAATAATTTTCTTAATAAAACTAGAGCATTTGTAAAAATACAAGATGGATGTAATAATTTTTGTTCATATTGTATTATTCCTTATATGAGAGGAAGTATAAGAAGTAAAGATATTGATATAGCATATCAGGAAATTAAAAGTTTAATTAATAATGGATATAAAGAAATTGTTTTAACTGGTATACATACTGGTAGTTATGGTACAGGTAAAGATTATGATTTAGTTGATTTAATTAAAAGAATAAGTGTTTTAGATAATTTAAAAAGAATTAGAATATCAAGTATTGAAATAACTGAACTTAATGATAAATTTATTAACGAATTAAAAGTAAATGATAAAATATGTAATCATTTACATATACCTATACAAAGTGGTAGTGATAAAATATTAAAATTAATGAATAGAAAATATAATATAGAAGAATTTAAAAATATAGTAAATAAAATAAGAAATGTTAGACCTGATATTAATTTAACAACTGATTTAATTGTAGGTTTTCCTGAAGAAACAGATGAAGATTTTAATGAGACATACAATAATTTAATTGATATAGGATTTAGTAAAATACATACATTTCCATATTCAAAAAGAGATAATACTAAAGCTGCTTTAATGAAACAAGTTGATGATAATATAAAAAAGATAAGAGTTCATAAAATATTAGAATTATCAAGTGAATTAGAAAAAAAATATTATGATAAATTTATAAATAAAGAATTAGATGTATTAATTGAAGAAATAAAGGATAATATAAGTATAGGACATACTTCTAATTATATTAAAGTTATAATTAAAGATAAATTAGAACATAATAAATTTTATAAAGTAAAAATAATTAGTGATGTAAATAATGAAGTAAATGGAGTAATAAATTATTGATTTTATTACTCTTTTAATTTATATTTATGGTAGGTGAATAGATAATGCAAGAATATGAAATATTAAACAATAATAAAGTATTAGGTAAAGTTAAAATATATAGTGATAAATATAATAGTTTAAACAATTCTATAATTATTAATAATATAGATTATAAAAAAATAGTTTTAAAACATGATAATTTACAAACATATATTATTAATGTTGTTGTTGATGATATTGATTTCTTATATGATATAGTTAGTAAGTATTGTAATAGTGATATTTATAAAGAGATAGATAAAATAAAAAAATATAATAAAATAAAAAATATAAAAAAAGATACTAATATTAATTTGATTTTAGATAAGAAATCATTAAAAATATTTAATAAAAAAATAAGTGATGTTAATATAGAAAGTTTAATAGAATCAAAAATATATTATGTAGAGAATGTTGTTAATAATATTGATTTGCCTATTATTAAGAATAAAATAGATATTTTAAAAGATAATTATTATAAGAAAATATCGGATAGTACATATGAATTTTTATTAGAAGAAGAAAAGAAAAGTTTATTAAATAATTATAATAAATGTTTAAATGAATTAATAGATTATATTGATAATAATACTAATTATAAATATGGGAATGATTTTGTTAAATCTATTAAGATAGATTAATAATTATAATTTAAATAATATATATTAAATAATTTAGCATTTTTTTTGCTATTTTTTTTAAAATAAAAAAATACTATTAATTTAATACTTTTTAGTTTATAATTAATATAAGGTGTAGATATGAAAAATAGTAATATAATAGAAAATTTATTAACAACTGATTACATATATGTAAAATATAATAATAATTATAAAATATTGGTTAGTGATGGGGATTTTATATATAAAAACGATCCTATTATGCAAAGTGTTGATTATTCAATATATAGTCCTGTTTCTGGTAAAATTTTGGGTATTTCAATTGTAAATAATAACAAATATATAGTAATTGAAAATGATTATAGAGATAAAACTAGAAAAAAAATAGGTACTAAAAAATACATTAATAACTATACTAGAGAAGAATTAAAAGATTTAATAATAAAATATAATGTTCTTAATAAGTTTGATGAAACTAGTAAAGTATTAATAATAAATGGAATAGATGAATTTAATACAGAAATTACATTTAATACATTACTTAAAGAATATACAATAAATATTTTAGATGCAATAGATGCTTTAATAGATATTATGAATATAAAAAAATGTGTCTTAGCAGTTAGTAATAGTGATATAGATTTAGTAAATATATTATTTAATAATATGGGTACTTATCCAAAAATAGAATTAAAATTATTTACTAATGATAATATTATTGGTAAAAAAGAAATATTATTACCTAAATTAACTAATCATAAAAATAAAAAATATAATGTAGAATATTTAAATATATTAGATGTTTTAAATATATATAATTTATTAAAAAAGAATATTCCAGTATCTAGTACTTATATTACTTTAACTGGTGATTTAATAAATTATACTAAAGTATTAAGAGTTAATATTGGTACTAACTTAAGTGATATATTAAAAGAATATAATATAGATAATAAAAATATTATTATAAATGGTTTATTAAATGGTATAAATATAAAAGATACTAATTTTATAATAGATAAAAATATAAGAAGTATATATGTTAATAAATTAAATAAATATAAAACAGTAGATTGTATTAATTGTGGATTATGTGTAAATATTTGTCCTGTTAATATAAATCCAAAATATATGTATTTTAACAAAGATAAAAAGAGTAAACAGTATAAAGAACGTTGTATAAATTGTGGTATGTGTTCTTATGTATGTCCTTCTAAAATAGAACTTAATAAAGGATGTGTTAAATATGATAAAGAGTGATAATAGTATAAAAAAATTATCTTTAATATATATAATTAGTTTATTCCCACTTATATTATTTGGCTTTTATAAGGATGGTATCAGTTTATATATGAAGAATTATGTTAGTTTATTTGGTATGTTTAAACCATTAATAATAATATTATTAGGTTTTATAATAGGTAGTTTAGTTAATATAATTTATGAAAAATATATAAAGAAAAGTAAAGATAGTTTAATTAATATTGTTTTTAGTAATTTATATCCTATATATGGTATTATAATAGGTGGTATATGTAGTATAAGAACTAATATATTACTATTTAGTATAATAACATTTATAATATTATTTATATCTAAATTTATTAAAAATATTAAATTAAATATAATTGCATTAACTAGTTTAATAATATTTTTTATAATGAATATAAGTGATAAATTTAGTTTTTTAAATATATATGAAGCTAGTAATAAATTTAATATGAACGCACTTGATTATATGCTTGGTAAAGGTAGTGGAGGTATAATAACTACTAATATACTTTTATTAATTATTAGTTTTATAATATTATATAATTCTAAAATATATAAAAGAGTAATACCTATTTATGCTAGTATAGTATTCTCTATATTAACTATTATATATTGCTTTATAAATAAAGATATTGGTAATATGATGAATATGTTATTTACTAATAATATATTGTTTAATTTTGTATATATAAGTACAGATCCTATAAGTAGTAGCTATACAAAGATAGGTAGTAGTATATATGGTATATTAGTCGGTATATTAACATTTATATTTTATTTAATAAATCCAGCATTATCTAGTTTAGGTGGTATACTAATACTTAGTATATTTAATAGTTTAATAGACTTAAAATTCGAGTAATTTTGACATATTGTATATTATATAATATATATGGTGATACAATGAAAGTTAAAGTTATAGATGAAGGGCATGAAAAAGATTTAGAAAATAGTATAAATGAATTTATAGTAGATAAAGATATTATAGATATTAAATTTAATGTTAGTGTATGTATAAGTGGTGAAGAACAAATATATTGTTTTGATGCACTTATTATGTATAAGTAAGAAAGAGTGGTATTATGTTAGAATATGATAAAAAGATGGATACGAAAGATATAATATTAGATATTATAAGTAATATTATAGTTAATATGGTTGTAATTGTTTTAGCGAGTAAATTATTTAAAAATATATATGTTGATGGTGTTAAATATGCTTTTATAGTTTCGGTATTATTAATAATTATGAATAAAAGTGTTAAACCAATATTAAATGCTATTATGCTACCAATAAATATATATACATTAGGATTAACATATCCATTAGTAAATGTATTTGTTCTTAAAATAATAAGTCTATTACTTGGAAGTCATTTTATATTAGATGGATGGTTATGTGCGTTTTTTATATCGATATTTATTAGTGTAATGAGTATTGTTATAGATAATTTAATTGGTAGAGAAATTAGGAGTGTTAAATTATGAATCCAGTAATATTTAGTTTAGGAAAATTTGAAATAAGATGGTATTCTGTATTAATATTAATAGGCTTTTTCGTAGCAACATATTTGATAGAAAAAGAAGCTAAAAGATTTGATATAGATAAAAATTTTATATTTAATTTATTATTTTGGACTTTAATAATGGGAATTATTGGAGCTAGAATTTATTATGTAATATTTGATTGGGAATATTATAGTAATAATATTGGAGAAATAATTAAAATATGGAATGGTGGACTTGCTATACATGGAGGTGTAATTGCTGGTTTATTAACTATATTAGTTTATACAAAAAAATATAAGCAAAGAACAGTTAGATATTTAGATTTTATAGTTGTAGGTTTATTAATAGGACAAGCTATTGGAAGATGGGGAAATTTTTTTAATAAAGAAGCACATGGTATTGCAACAAGTTTAGAACATTTAAGAAATTTACATATACCAGAATTTATTATTAAGGGTATGAAAATAAATGGTGTTTATTATACTCCAACATTTTTATATGAATCTATATCTTGTATAATTGGTTTTATATTAATTTGTATTATTAGACGTAATAAATATACTAAGGTTGGTACTCCAACAGCACTTTATTTAATTATATATGGAACAATAAGATTCTTTATTGAAAGAAGTAGAACAGATGCTTTAATGTTAGCTGGTTTTAGAGTTGCAATGATAGTTTCTGTTATTATGGTTATAGTTGGTGTTGTTATGTTAATAATAAATAGTAAGAAAGGAAAATTTGAAGATCTTTATAATGATAAAAGTAATAAAGATGTTTTAAGATTTTAGGTGATATATGATTTATGATGTTATTATTATAGGACTTGGTGCTAGTGGTGTTAGTGCAAGTATTTATGCTAAAAGAAGTGGTTTAAATGTTTGTGTAATTAATTATGGAGTTCCAGGCGGTATTATTAGTACTTCTAGTATTGTTGAAAATTATCCAGGTATAAAAAGCATTAGTGGAAGTGATTTTGCTTTCAATTTATTTGAACATTTTAATAGTTTAAATATTCCACTTTATAATGAAGAAGTAATTAACATAAAGAATGGTGATATTAAAACAGTAATAACTACTAATAATGAATATAAGGCAAAGAAAATTATTATTTGTAGTGGTAGAAAACCTAAGAAACTTGGTATTAAAAATGAAGATAAATATATGGGTAGAGGAATAAGTTATTGTGCTACATGTGATGGTAATCTTTATAAAAATAAAAAAGTTTGTGTAGTAGGTGGAGGAAATAGTGCTTTAGAATCTGCCATATATTTATCTAATATATGTGAAACTGTATATATAATTGTCAGAAAAGATAAATTTATAGGTAGTGAAAGTTTAGTAAAAGATGTATTAAATAAAGATAATGTAGTTGTTAAATTTAATAGTGTTATAGAAGAGATTATTGGGAATGATGTTGTAGAATCTATTAAGATTAAAGGTGAAGAAATTAAACTTTCTGGTATATTTATTAACATTGGATATGAACCTAGTATTGGTATTTTAAAAGGTTTAAATTTAAAAATGGATAATAATTATATTGTAGTAGATAAAAATATGGAAACGAGTGTTAAAGGTATATATGCTGCTGGAGATATAATAAAAAAAGATTTGTATCAGTTAGTGACATCTGTTAGTGATGGTGCAGTCGCTGCTACCAATGTGTTTAAAAGTATCAAATAATGATACTTTTTTCATATTCTTTTTTTATATTATAAACATATTATATAAATAGGAGGTATAAAAAATGAATGAACATAGATGTAGTCCTTATTGTGGCAGTATGATGCAAGGTCCGACTGGACCAACAGGACCTCGTGGAGCGACTGGTCCAACAGGCCCTCGTGGCGTAACAGGACCCACAGGCCCAAGTGGGGCAATTGGTCCAACAGGTCCACAAGGAATTCAAGGTTTACAAGGAGTACAAGGTGAAATAGGTCCAACAGGCCCACAAGGTGCTCAAGGTATACAAGGACCGCAAGGCTTACAAGGTCCAACAGGTCCAACGGGTCCACAAGGTGCTCAAGGAATCCAAGGAACACAAGGTGCCACTGGTGCAACTGGTCCCCAAGGAACACAAGGTCTTCAAGGTCCACAAGGTTTAACTGGTGCAACAGGACCACAAGGTTTACAAGGTTTGCAGGGTATCCAAGGTGTTACTGGTCCAACGGGACCAACAGGTCCACAAGGTTTAACAGGTGATGCCGGAGAAGTAGGTCCAACAGGTCCACAAGGACTTCAAGGTGAAATTGGTCCAACAGGTCCAACAGGTCCAACAGGTCCACAAGGACTTCAAGGTGAAATTGGTCCAACTGGACCAGTGGGATTAGAATCTGTTAGGTCTGCTTACGTAGTAACATATAATGATGGAACTAGTGCTGATGGAATACCGGTTGCTTCCTCTGAAAGATTGCCGCTAGATAGAATGGAATTAGACCCAACTAGTCTAGTTACAAT
This sequence comes from uncultured Bacilli bacterium, assembly GCA_934085875.1. Classification (GTDB taxonomy): domain Bacteria; phylum Bacillota_I; class Bacilli_A; order RF39; family UBA660; genus UMGS1124. Next base: position 28,649 of record CAKOHQ010000008.1, read on the forward strand.
TAATACAGACGATGAAACAATTAAATTTAATCAAATAGGACATTATAAAATAGAATTTACTGTCTCTGCATATCCATCAGTAAACGGAGTAGACTTTGATCCTACAACAGACATAGTTTCTGTTGGGTTAAGACAAAATAATACTGACAACATATATGTTGGAGTAGGTGAATGGGTTTATAATGGTGAACCAGTAGAATTACATGCACACGGAATCGTTGCAGTAACAGATACAAATACATTGTATGAACTTGCTAATTTAGGAAATAGTACAATATATTTAAGTACACCAGATATAAGAGATTTATCTACAAAATCATATTTTGCAAATCCACTTGTAACATTAGTTGTAACTTATTTAGGAAAATAATCAAGGAAAATCCTTGATTTTTCATATTATAAGAAAGTTTATCAAATAATAATGTAGATGTGTGGCGAAATTTTAACTATTTAAATACTGATGGTATTCGTATTTTCGGTAAATATATGTTTTTAGTCTCATTTCTATTTATAATATTAGTAACATTTTTTCTTAAATTACAAATAGAAAGAATACCGCTTATTTCAAAGTTAAACAAAAATGATGTTACTACGTTAGAAATAAAATCATATACTGATGTAAACATAATATTTGATGGAAACACTAACGCAAACTTAAGTCTTACCAAAATTAATTAGAGTAAAAAAATCTATTCTTTTATAATACTTATTAATTATATCTTTTTATGTTTCAGTCATATCCTAAAATAAAGGATAGTGATATTATGCAGATAATAAATGATAATACAGTTGTTGTAAATAACAGTGAAGAATTAAAACAAGTACTAAGTGAAACAAATGACTATACTTATGTGTTTTTTGGTAGTGATATAACACTTACTAGTGGATTTACAATTAATTCTAATAAAACAGAAATAGTAATTGATGGAACATACAATGATAACAAATATACGTATACAAACAATTTAACAGAATCAACTGATGTTATAAATGCTAATAAACAAAATAAGAAAATAGTATTAAAAAACATGAATATAATTAGTTCTCATACTTATGGAGTAGTATACGTTCCATCTCATCCAAATTATAATGACTTAGTAGTTGAATATAATAATATTAATTTTAGTGGAGTAGAACTTTCTTGTAATTATTACGGTACCACTAAAATAAATGATTCTATGATATCTGGTGTCGATACAAATAATGTGACTGTAAAAAAAATTTGTGATTCAAATAGGATTATAATTGGAGGAAATACAACTATTACGAGTAATTCAACTGTTAATCCAGTATTCTTCTTTAATGACGTTATACCTTCCTATATAAAAATAGTTCCTAATAGTCATGTTAATATTACAACTAATGAAGAACTTATGAATGGTACTAATAAATTAGATTTAATAGTAGGTCATGGGTCAGAATTTCTTTTAACAACAGGAAATGGATTTTCTATAACAACAACTCATGGAGCTAGAAATGTATTAATAGAAGAAATGGCAAATTTTACTTTTATTGAAAAAAGTCATCAAAGAATACCAATGTGGAGTATATTTGGTAATCTTACAGTAAAAGAGGGTGCTAGTTTTTCAGTAATAAATACTTATATGAAAACACCGAGTGATAATTATAATATTTATTTTAAAGGTTCTAATCAAAAAATAATATTTGATAATCCTAAATATATAAATATTTACACAAAAAATGCAAATGTTATGTATACAAATAATCCAGTTAATTTTTCTTTTAAATTTAGTAGAATAAATATGTGGATTTATGCTTTAGATTATTTAGATGCTTGTACGCTAGATGATACACCTGCATATTATTGGTATAAGGAAAATAGTCTTGCAGAAATAAATGGTACATTTGATAAGGATACTACTACAATTACGTCACATAATTTTACAGAAAGTGAATTAAGTTTACTTACAGATATAAATAGTTTTTCATTTCAAAATATAAAAATACTAACAATAGGAATGTTAAAAATTAATATACATCCAATAAATAATTCAATAAATACTATTTCTGGGCATACAATACCTTATTCAGCGGTTTTAATAGAATATGATACTAAAAGATTAACTACAACTGCAAATGAAGAAGGATTATTTGAAATAGATATTGATTCAGCAGTTCCAGATAATACGCGAGTAAAAATAACATCTTGTTTAAATGGGTGTTATACAGAAAGAAAAGTAAATATACCATTTAATGGAGAATTAACACTTTTAAAAACTACAGAAAATATACCTTTTAGTACTATACCTGTATCTTATAATCCTATAATTTTACATAAGAAAAATATGACAGTAATTACAGTTGTAGATAGTAGAGTAAATAGCACTAAATGGAAATTGTATATTAATTATGTAAATCCAATGATAAGTGGCGATAAAGTATTAATTAATTCATTAAAATTTAAAAAATTTGATAATGAATTAATTAATTTAACAACTAATAAACAGTTGGTTTATGAATCTAATTCTAATAATGGAAATGTTGAAGTTAGTAATATTACATTTTCTACAGATAAAGGACTAATGATTATTCCAAACAAAAATTTACTTATGGATGAAGATTATTGTACTTTAATAATTTGGAGTATAGAGGAATAAGCCTTTACAAAATAGTTGAATAAAACATACACTATATTGTAATGAGGTGGGTTATGAATAAAGATTGTATATATATAAGACTATGTAGTAATAATAATATAGTTTTAAGTAATTTAAAAATTATATTAAAAGATACATGTAATAAGATTGTTTATGAAGGTATTACAGATAGGTTTGGTAATATAGAATTACCTATTTGTGATAATGAAGTATATAAAATAATTATATATAGTAATTTATCAATTATTTTAGTACCTATAATTGCTAAGAAAAATAGAACCTATAGTATAAATATTAATAATAGTATAAAAAAACATCTTATTACAATTTTATTAACGGATAAAAATTATCCAAATTTGAGTATAAAGGGAGGTAAAATAATATTATGGCAAGACATACAATTCCGATAACAAATGGTAAAGGTAGTATCGAACTTGTTACAGGTACATATAACGTAACTGCTGTTGCAGGTGGTTATGATTCTTCTACACTTTCACCAACTAGTGTTAATATAGTTGATGGTGTTGAAACCTATGCATTTACAATAAGTGCTAAAGGAACTTTAACACTTCATGTAACAGACACTGGGGATGCTAATACTGGAATAGATATTTTTGGTGCTAAATTTGTTAGAACCGACAGTACAGGAACAATTATAGGTACAGAGATAACAACTGATCAAGAAGGTAATGCTGTATTTAGCAATGTTCCTTATGCAGCATCTGATAGTAATCCGATATATTATAAACAAATATCAAGCGATGGTAGTCATACTTTTGATGACGGTGTAAAATCTATAACTATGACTGAAGAAACACAAACGATAGAAATAATAAATCCAACGGCACCAGAAAGGAACTTTACATTAATGGATGCTAGTTTCACTAATATACCAATTATAGATGGACAAATAATAGTAGATAATAATTAATAAAGAAGCAAAATATTTGTTTCTTTTGTTTTGAATTTTGAAGAAGTAATAGTGTTAATAAAAAATAAATCAAATAGTATGATATAAAAAATAAATATTTAAACTATCTAGTAGAAAATAAATGTAGTTTTAGATAATGGTGCTAGTGTTCTTTATTAAAAAATTCTTTACTATGAATTACGTTAATATAGGTTTGTATGATAGAAAAATATTACATTTAGTAGGTTGTAGATATATAAATAATTGCATTGCTCTATTTTTATTGAATAATAATATAGAATATGCAGAAATCACTTTATATAATCATAATATAAAATTAAATAATGGTTACTTTATATTAAATCCAAAAAAGTCTATTAAATTAAAAGCAAGTTGTTAGGTAAAGGTGCATTATTCTTTGAAACTTGGGGAGAAAATTTGAATATAATTTGTTTTTTTAATTCTTAAATCACATTAAAAAAATAAGTTCATTACTATTGCAGTAGGATTAGTGAAAGTACAACTTAAAAAATTCATTAAAGTGGTTTTCATTTTATTATGTTTAACACCATATAATTTTGGTATAGATATTAATGACATTGTTGTAATTATGTATTTAATTTTTATTTTTTTAGTTTCTTTTATTCCTTTACGATTGGATTAAAATTTTCAATAGCCTCAACTAATTTTGGATGTTTTATTACGAAGTGAATAGTTGGATTAGAATTTTTAGATAAAACTACATAATTATTTTTTAATATTGTAACTGTTATGTTTTTAAATGTTCTATAATTTTCATAATTAATATGATAATTGCTATGTTTTTTCGCAAAATCGTTTGTTTGTTTTAAATGTTCTATATATTCCTTATAGGTATAAGTAATTGTTTTATCTAAAAATAAATTGTTTAATGAAAGTGATGGAGTTTCCTCCTTAAATTCATATTCTTTTATTTTATAAATATAATCATCTAAACAATTATTTTCAATAATGGATTTTATATTGTTAAATTTATTTTGTTTATATTTAAGAATTTTATTAATATTAGAATTTGTTATCTTATTTCTTTTTAATATTTTAATTAACAGTTCATCATTTATTGTAAATAAGGGTAGAGAAGAAAGAAATCTTTTTCTATCACTTATTATTTTTTCATCATTTTTTATAAATAATTCAAATTCATTTATTTTATCTTCTTTATATATTTCCATAAGAGGTTTTGCTTTTTTTAAAATTAAATCAGTTTTCTCTTTGTAATATTCTAATTCTTTTTTATTAGTTGTTAAATAATACATTCCTTTATTATGATGTCCTTTAATACATTCTCCACTTAGTGCTACAACTTCTGAAAAATAATCAAGATTGTTATATATGTTTGTTTTATTATCTTTAAAATAGTATGGTGATATTTGTCCTGTCATATAGATTGGTATCCAGCTTTCAAGTCCTAACATCATTTCGTTGAATGGTCTATCAAGATTGTGAATGATATTCAAATGATGTCCTTTTTTTAAACACAAGGCTATAGCGAACATCCATTTTTTTCCAAATTCAATATCTTTTGCCATATCTTCCATAGGCATATTGTTATACATAAATATATCTTCTTTTGATTTAGATAAAACAGTTGCTTTAAAGAAATTTAATTCTCCTTCTTTCATTTCTTCTAAACCGTAGTAGCGTTTACTCTTTGGTCTATAAAATGGAATTGATGGTACTTTTAATTCATCAAATTTTATAGCCTTTATATAATCATCTAAATTAAATGAATCTAAATGATGTAGAAACTCTGCTATTTGACTTTTTGTATGTGTTGTTTCATTTATTAACCAATAGAATAAAGTATTTATGAATTTTGTTTCTACTAATTCTTTTTTATCACAACCGATGATAGTAGATAAAGTACTTATGTCTTCTGGACTATTATATTTTAAAAAAATATAAGAACAGATTTTATTTGCAAATTCAATTGGATTTGATGGTTTGGCTTTGCCATATCTAATTCTTGAAATGTGTGATGCATCAAAAACTATATATTTTGCCATCTTATTAGTATTTATTTTTAATAATGTGATTAATGTATTTAAATTATTGCTAAGTGTTTCATAGTTAAAATCATTATTTATTATAGTTGCATTAAAATCATTTAATATTTTATCATAAGTTAAATTTTTATTATTATCTTGTGAAATTTTATATATTGCCGTTGTTAATTTATTTATTTGTTCACTATTCTTTAGTGGTGTTCTTTCACCATTTCTATATCTACTTATAACTGATTCTGATAGACCTGATTCATTTGATATTTTTTTAGAAGAACAATTTAATTCTTTTAAATATTTATTTAAAACATCTTTAAATTTCATAATACACCATTCCTTTGAAAATATTATACAACATCTATTTAATAATAAAAATAACTTTCCATCAAAAACATTGCCTTTGCGGGAAAGAGTGTTGTTATTTTAAAAACATAAAATTATAATATTGTATAGGAGAGGAGAGATGTTTTATTTTAAAAATTGGAAAATTAAATATTCCTAAAAAGGAAACGATTATAATTGCTGTAGTTGCACTTTTACTTCTTCTATATCCAGTTTTTACAAAAAATCATAAAAATATTGGAAAGAAAATATTTGATAATTCAGATAAAAACATAAAAATTGTTAAATCAGAAGCAAGTCAGATAGAATTTGAAGATTTTAGTAATGGTGATATTACTCTTAAAAAGCCAAAGGGATGGAAAGTTATTACAGCCGGAACTAAAGACCAATATTCAATTAGAGTATATGATCCTAATAATTCTATGTATCAAATATTTTTAAATTTAAAGACATCAGGATATACAAAATCTGCAGATTCTAAAAAGTATTGGCAAGATACTATGCCAAGTAGTCCTATGGCTCAACTACCTTATATAGAAGAAAAAACAAC
>CAKOHQ010000009.1 GCA_934085875.1 uncultured Bacilli bacterium
GAAGATGATATAGATAATGATAGTGTAAAAGTAGATATTGTTAATTTTATATATGATTATAAAAAAGATGAATTAATAGTTAATATAGATTATGAGATAACTGGTGATAAAAAGAATATATTATTGTTTGATAATGAAGAAAGTTTAGATGAATTTTTAAGTAAAAGAGAAGTTGAGGTTGTAGATACTAGAATAGATGATATTAAAGAAAAAATAAATGAAGTTGAAAATGATGAAGAGAGAAAATCAATAGATAAGATTGAAGATAAAGAATTAATTGATGTTAAACAAGAATTATCTTTAGAAGATACTAGAAATAATAAAGAAGAAATTGGTGAAGAAAGAGATGATATTAAATCTTTAGATATTGTTAATACTATAAATAATAATAGTAATAATAATGATAGTTTTATAACATATAAAATATATAAATTACATGAAAATGAAACATTAGAAAGTATAGTTATTAAATATCATACTACTATTGATGATTTAAAAGAATATAATGATTTAAATAGTCTTAGTGTTGGAGATAAAATTATAATACCTACTTATGAATAGTATTGATATACTAACTAAAATATATAAACCGTATAAAGTTAGTGTTAAAGGAAATACTAAGATATTTAATTGTAGTAGTGGTAATTATGTGATTAAAGATAAAAAAAATAAAGATATAGGGGAATTATATAAATATTTAAATAGTAGAAGTTTTAAATATTACCCTAAATTAATAGAAGATAATAGAGATGAAGTTAATGTATTTGAATATGTTGAAGATAATAGTATTGATTCTGAACAAAAACTTATAGACTTAATAAATTTAGTAAGTTTATTACATACAAAAACAAGTTATTTTAAAGAAATAACTAATGATAAAATAAAAGAAATATATGAAGAATTATTAGGTAGAGTAGAATATATGGAAGATTATTTTAATAAAATAATATTTGAAATTGAAGATAATGTTTTTGTTAGTCCATCAGGGAATTTGTTATTAATTAATTCTAATAAAATATTTTCTGCATTAACTTTTTTAAAAAATGAAATAGAAGAATGGTATAAAATAAGTATAGATTCTAATAAAATGAGAGTATCAATAGTACATAATAATTTAGAGTTAGATCATTATATTAAAAATGAAAATGAGTATTTAATAAGCTGGGATAACTATATAGTAGATAGTCCTATATTAGATATTGTTAAACTATATAAAAATGTTTATTTAACTATGAACTTTTCTAATCCTTTAAAAGTATATATGGAGAAATTTCCATTAAATGAAGATGAAAAAAAATTATTATTTATTATGTTAGTTATGCCTGATGAAATTAATTTAAGTGATAATGAATTAAAGAATATAAGTATAGTTAGAAAATATTTAGATTATATATATAAAACTGAAGAATTAATTAGGCCATATTATTCTAAATAATATGAAAAATAATAATCCTACTTCTATTAATAATATAAGTACATTAAATCTAAATGGTAATATTAAAGTTATTATAGTTTGATAGAATATTAAACAAGAAAGTATAAGAACCCAAAATATACTAAAGAATCCTCTAAAAAAGTTATTGTTATTATTACACATAGTATCACCTAATATAGTTTATGAAAATAAGCAATTTATTGTTTATTTTTTTTGTTGTTTATGATATTATTTAATAGTAAAAAGGATAGAGGGAAATTTATGAAAAAGAAATTATTATTATTAATGTTTTTGTTTATTCCATTTATTAAAGTAAATGCTTTAGAGTGTTATGATGGATTAATTGATGTAACAAAAGTTGATAATTTTGTATGTAAAAAAGTACAAGATAGTAAATTGACATTTTTTAGTGGTGATGTAGATTATTCTAAATATTTTACTTATAATATTGAAGATAATAAGGCTGTTATAAATATAGATAAAAGTATTACATTTGATTCAAAGTATGAAGAAGGATATGTTACTATTTCTGATGGAAAAAGTGAAAATGGAACTATTAAAGTTAAAAATAAAGATTATGTAACAACAACAACAACTACAACAACAACTACTACTGAAAGTAATAGTAAAGAAGTCGTTGTGACTTTAGTACCTAATAATAATTCAGATAAAACAAGTTTAAGTTGTAAAATTAAAAGTGGTAGTACATATTGTAATGTTACGCTTCCTAAATTAGAAGATATTGGATTTAATGGTTGGGGTACTGCTAGTACTTGTAAAGAAGGTAGTGTAGGAAGTATAAAAGTAGAAAAAGATATAACATATTATGCTTGTTATACTACTAATAATAATGAAGAAAGTGATAAGAATTTAGTATTGAAATCATTAAAATTAACTAATAAAGATACTGATGAAGAAATAAAATTTGGAACATTTAGTATAAAGAAAACAGAATATAGTTTAAAAGTTTTAAATGAAGTTAAAAGTATTAATGTTGATGCTAAAAGTGAAGATGGTGTAGAAGTTACAGTTAGTGGAAATGAAGATTTAATTGAAGGAGAAAATGAAATAATAATTAAATTAGCTTCTGATAATAAGACCAATCAATATGTAATAAAAGTAACTAGATTAAAAGAAGGAGAAAAAATAAATAGTATACATTACTTAAAAAGTTTAGTTGTTGGGGGATATAATATAGATTTTGATAAAGATAAATTTAATTATACAATAACTATTGATGATAATATTGATAAATTAGAGATAGATCCTGTTTTAGAAGATGAAAGTAATAAATATGAAGTTGTTGATAATAATAATTTAAAAAATGGTTCTATAATAAAGATAAATGTTACTGGTGAAGATGATGTAACTACTACTTATTCTATTAATATTATAAAAGAAGAAAAAATTAATATTTTGTTTTATGTTGCAATAGGTTTAATTGTTATATTAGTAATTATTTTAATAATATTAATAATTATTAAATCTAATAGAAAAAAGAAAAATAATATATCTCAACCAAAAACATATGAAAATAAAGATAATATAGAAGTTTTAAATATATAGAAAGATTGTGTTTATATGAACAGAAAAAGAATGATTATAATAAGCATAACAGGTATAGTATTAGTAACATTAATTATGTTAGGGTTAACTTATGCTTATTTTATGGTTAAAGTATATGGTAATAATAGTGATAAGTCTTTAGGTGTTACACTTGCTAATTTACAAATAAAATATGCGGATAATAATGATGTTTTAACTGGAGATAAAATAGAACCTGGTGTTATTTTACCTAGTAAGACATTTACTGTATCTAATATAGGGGATGGAAAAGTTAATGATTATGCTGTTTATTTAGAAAATGTTGTTAATACTTTTTCTATACATGAAGATATAAAATATACATTAAGTTGTAGTAGCAATAAGGGAAATGAATGTAATGGTGTTGATACTGAAACAACATTCCCAAATGTAAATGGTTTGATTGTTACTAATGATTTGGAAGTTGGAGAAATTCATACTTATGTTTTAACTGTTCAGTATAAAGAAACTGGTGTTGATCAAAGCATAGATATGGGAAAAACGTTGAGTGCTAAAATTCAAATATATGCGTTACAAGATATTGTTGATGTTAATGGTGCTGTTAATAATGCATCTACTGGAGATTATGTTGAGATGCAAAGTAATCCAAAAACAAGTCAAATTGTTTCTAATGAATATTTAATACCTGCTGTTGAACCTGGTGAACATACTATTTATGTAAAAGATAAAGATGGTAATGTTATTGGTGAGAAGAAGATAACAATAAAAAGAGCTTCAGGAGAAATTGTAGATGGAACTGTTATTTCTGTTACTCCTAAATCTCAAGTTGTTAATATTGATATAACAAAAAATGATAGTAGTATTGATTTAGATATAAAAGGTGTGAGTGGATTTAATCCATATTCTGGTGATAAGAGTAGTTTAGCATATAATATAATAAATAATGCACAAAATGAAACTAATGGTACTATGTTATTGGATACACCTTTAACTAATGTAGCAGAAGAAATAACTACTAAAACTTCTGATAAGGTGGTTGAAGTAGGAGAAGAGAAAGTTTTAAAGTTAACAATAGGTGGATCATATATTAAGTATATATCAAGTTATGTTATACAAGATGGAGTTTTTAATTATAATCCTGCTAGTTGTTCAAGTAGTAGTACATCATGTTATGAGAGTTTGAGTGGTAAATATGTAGATGCTGTAGATGAAACTATATTTAGTAATGTTGAAATAACGACTACTAGACCAAGTTCTGGTACTACTAGTTATTCAAATTCTTCAAGTGAGTTATATAAAATTATTGATGCTTCAATGAATGATTCTAATGAAGTAATAATAAAATATAAAAAAGTTATTGCTAGCATTGATGAAAAAACTTTAAGTAAAACAAGTGATGATTATGGAACAAGTTATTATTATAGAGGTAGTGTAGAAGACAATTATGTTGATTTTGCTGGAATGTGTTGGAGAGCAGTTAGAATTCAAGGAGATGGAAGCGTAAAATTAGTTTTAGAAGATCAAGATAATACTTGCAGTGATAGTGATGGTAATTGGAATATTGCCAATGGTAAGAGTGATAAACATACAACATCTTATTTTGATTGGAATCGTATATCGATGGAATATAAGCAAGAACAAGATACTTCCTCAGGAGTATCACCACCTATGGAAAGATACGTAATGAATCAGATTAATTATGTTTCATCTAATGTGATTAATGGGTCTTATATTAGTCCTTATATGGCTGGGGCCCTTGAAAAGTTTAAAACTAATAAAATTGGTGATAATATATCAAAACTTAAAATTGGTGGTTGGTGTTTAGATGATAGTGCATATTTAAAAGGCAGTGATTATACAAAATTAAGTGCAGATGAATTGAAAGATATTAAAACATATGTAGAAAGTTATCAAGAAAATGAAGGAAAAATATTTTATGGTTCTTATAAAAGATTAAATGATTCTACTAAAAGTCCTTCACTTGTATGTAAAGGTTCTATATTAAGTAAGTATAGTAATGGAACAGATATATTAGTTGGAGCTTTAACAGCAGATGAAGTGGCTTATGCTGGTGCAACTTTTAGTGATGATAATACGAATAATTATTTGGTTAATAGTTATCAGACTGCAAATAGTTTACAATATTGGACTTTGTCACCTTATAATAATAATGATTATAGTGATAGAGTAATTACCGTAGATTTGAATGGACGATTAAATAATGATTCTATTAGAGCAGAAAATTCAGTTAGACCATCAGTTATGTTAATTCCTGGAATTGGAATAACTAGTGGGGATGGAACCAAGACTAATGCTTATAAAATAAATTAATGTAAACATATAAATAAACTTATATGTTTTTTCTTTATTGTTTATAGATAATAAAAATGATAAAATATATATGGAATGGGTGATATTATGAATCAAATTAAATTAAAAAGAATAGGTAGTCAGATTGTTAAAGAAGTAAGTGAAATACTTAATAATGAAGCTAGAGATAGATTAATGCATACTATAACAATTACTGGGTGTGATGTTTCTAGTGACTTAAGTTATGCAAAAATATATTTTACTTGTTTGTTAGATATAGATAAAAAACAAATAGAAAATGAAATGGAAGAAGCTAGTGGATATATAAGACATGAACTTGCTAATAGAATTGATATTAGACATACACCTAAATTAGTATTTAAGTTTGATGATTCTATATCTTATGGTAATCATATAGATGAAATTATAAAAGAAATACATGAGGAAAATAATGAATAATATAGTTAATTTTATATTAGAAAATGATAATTTTGTTATAACTTGTCATGTTCATCCTGATGGTGATGCAATTGGTAGTTCTATTGCCTTATATTTAGCATTAAAAAAAATTGGTAAAAAAGTTGATATGGTTATTGAAGATGTTCCTAAAACATTTAAATATTTAGTTGGATATGATGATATTAAATTAAATAGTGATAATAAGTATGATGTTGGTTTAATATTAGATAATGCTGATATAAGTAGAATTAACAAATCTAATATAATATCTAATATTAATACTATGGTTGTTATTGACCATCATATTAGTAATACAAATTATGGAGATATTAATTATGTTTTAGGTTTGTCTAGTTGTTCAATGGTTATTTATGAGTTGATAAAAAATTTAAATATTATAATTGATAAAGATATAGCGAATGCAATATATACAGGTTTAATAACAGATACTGGGTGTTATAAAAATAAGAATGTAAATAGTGAGACATTTGTTGCTTCTAGTGAATTATGTAAGATTGTTGATGTTCCATATATTATAAAAAATGCAGTTGGTACAATATCTAGATCTGAATTTATGCTTAGAAAAATTGGTATGGATAGATTAGAGTTATTTTACAATAATCAGATTGGTGTTATAAAAATATATCAAGATGATATAGTTAGATGTAATGCTAATTATGATGAATGTGCTAGTTTAGTAAATATTCCTAGAGAAATTGAAGGAGTAGAAGTGTCTGTTTTAATTAGATATTTTGATAATGAAACACGCGTATCACTTAGAAGTAATTATATAGATGTTAATGAGATTGCAAAAACATTTGGTTGTGGTGGTCATAAAAATGCTGCTGGAATTGGTTTAAAAGCTGATATTGATAAAAAAGAATTTGAAAGTAAATTACTTAGTGTAATAGAGAATAGTATTAATGAATGGAATAATAGTTGTAAATAAAGAAAAGGGATATACTTCTCGTGATGTTGTAAATATAATATCTAAGATTGTTGGTACTAAGAAAGTTGGACATACTGGTACTTTAGATCCAATAGCAGAGGGTGTATTGGTAGTTTGTGTAGGGAAGGCAACTAAGTTGTGTGATTATTTAACAAGTGATGATAAAGAGTATGTTGCTACATTTGATTTGGGGTATGAAACAGATACATTAGATAATACTGGTGAGGTAATAAATACAAGTCAAAAAAAAGTTAGTAATGAAGATATAAAGAGTATTATTAATAGTTTTAAGGGTTCTTATAATCAAGAAGTTCCTAAATATAGTGCTGTTAAGATTAATGGAAAAAAACTTTATGAATATGCTAGAAGTAATATAGAGGTATCTTTACCTAAGAGAATTGTTAATATTAAAAATATAGAAATATTAAATATAGGTAAAAGTATAACAATAAAGTGTTTAGTTAGTAAGGGTACTTATATTAGAAGTTTGATAAGAGATATTGGATATGAACTTGGTACATATGCAACTATGACTAGTCTAGTTAGAACAAGACAAGGGTTATTTAAAATAGATGATAGTAATACATTAGAGGATATAAAAAATGATAAATATAATATTATAAGTATAGAAGAAGTATTTAGTACTTATAAAAAAGTATCTATGAGTGAGATAGAATATAAAAAAATATCTAATGGTGTTATATTAGATAATATATATAATAGTGAATATGTGTTATTTTATTATAAAGATAAATTAGTTAGTATTTATAAGAAGTATGAAAAAAGTAAGTTAAAACCATTTATTATGATTTAGAACTTACTTTTTTTAGTGAGTATATTATTGTTGAAATAATTGTGGTTATTATAACTAATACGAAGTTAGCAGTTAAATGATTAATTAAGTCATAGAATTCAATATTATTGAAAGTATCATTAATAACTATATATCCTATTGTGTCTAATGCATATGGAATAAACATTGCTAATGCAAATGCTATATATTTTTTTGTATATGGTTTCATTGCTTCATATAATATTATTATTAATGTATGACTGAAGTAGAATAATAATATATAAGACATTAAACTTAATATATTAGGACTATAAATTATATTTTTTCCTATATTAATAGTATTTGGTGTAAATATTTTTATTAAGTATAAATCATTTTCTCTTGAATGATAATTACCTGGTATGTTATTTAATGTTGTTACTAATAATATAAATATTAATAAAAATAATGTTGTTTTTATTATTGTTCTATGTGTATCTTTAAAACTTGTTTTATTTAAAATTATTATAGTAAATAAATATGTAAATGGATATACAATATTTGTTAAACTAACTTCTAATATATTGTTTGGTTCTATAAAGAAATATTTTTGTCTAAAAATTTCACATACTATTACAAATAAAACTAAAATGTATGTGATAAATGTATTGTTGTTTGTTCCCTTTTTATTCATAATATCACCTATTAAAATATTATCATAAATATAATGTTTAGTCTAGTAAATTAAATTATTATTTGTTAAAATAATGTTGTTTTGAGGAGATAGTATGAAGAAAGTTATAATTATAAAATATGGTGAATTGTCTACTAAGAAAGATAACATTAATTATTTTTTATCTAGTTTGAAAGAAAATATTATTAGTAAAATTGGTGATGATGCTAGTATTGTTTTTGATAGGGGTAGAATGTTTATATATCCGATAAAAAATAATTATGATGTTATTTTGAATAAATTATCTTTTGTTTTTGGTATTCATGAGATTGATCTTGGTTATGAAATAGAAAATAATTCTTTGGAATTAATAGAGAATACATTAAAAGAATTGATTTTGGATAAAGAATTTAAAACATTTAAAGTTGAAACTAAGAGAAGTTATAAGAAATACCATATGAATAGTATGGAAGTTTCTAGATATTTGGGTGGAGTTGTTTTGAAGACTTTAAAGGATGTACGTGTAGATGTAAAAAATCCTGAGTGTTTAATTAATGTTGAAATAAGAAGTGATAAGGCATATATTTATTTTGAGAAAACTATGGGTATTGGTGGTTATCCAGTTGGTTCTTTAGGTAAGGGATTATTGATGTTAAGTGGTGGTATAGATAGTCCTGTTGCTGGTTATTTAGCATTGAAACGTGGTGTTAGAATAGAAGGAATTTATTTTGAAAGTCCTCCACATACAAGTGATGCAGCTAAAAACAAAGTAATTGCTTTATCTAAAATATTAACTAATTATTCTGGATATATTAAATTACATATAGTTAATTTTACTGAAATGCAGGAAGAAATTTATAAAAATATTCCTCATGAGTATTTAATTACTATTATGAGAAGAATGATGTATAGAATTTCATATATAATTGCTAAAAAAAATAATTGTAAAATTCTAGTTAATGGGGAATCTATTGGACAAGTTGCTAGTCAAACATTAACTAGTATGAGTGTTATAAATAATGTGACTAGTATGCCGGTTATTAGACCTGTTGCTTGTTTGGATAAATTGGAAATAATAGATATTGCTAAAAAAATAGGAACTTATGAAACTAGTATATTACCTTATGAAGATTGTTGTACAATTTTTGTTCCAGATCATCCTGTTATAAATCCTATATTAGATAAATGTATAGAATATGAAAAATTAATAGATGTTGATAAACTTATAAATAATGCGATTAATAAAATAAATACAGTTAGAATTGATAATGTAGAAAAAGAATTTGATGATGTATTATAAATATTTTTTTAGACATAATAATAATGGTGATTATGTTTGGATATAAGAAAAAATAATGTTGAAAAGTCAATAACTAGTATAAATAATTATAAAAGTTATATTGTATTTGACAATAATTTAAAGACTAAAAAAGTATTTAATGATGGTTTTAAAGAAATAACTAAGCTTAAAAGATATAAATAGTTTAGTTTTTTTATTAAGTAGATAATAGTTGATTTGAAATTCAAAATCTTGACAATTATAATTATAAATTATAAAATATAAATGTAAGAAGGGTGATAAACTATGTATAATGAAAGATTTTATTTGACTACTCAAGATATTTTAGATAAGAGATTTAAAGTTGATGCAAGAGGTTATAGGCCTCAAGAAGTTGATAAGTTTTTAGATATGGTTATTAGAGATTATACTGAGTTTATGAATATTATAAAGAAGTTAGAAAAAGAAAATAGAGATTTGACTAGTGATTATAATAAACTTAAAAATGAATATAGAAAGTTAAGAGATAATATTGAGTCATTTGAAGATCATTCTAATGGTTCTAATAATTTGGACCTTCTTAGAAGATTAAGTAATCTTGAAAAAACAGTGTATGGAAAGAATAATTAAAATTTAAGGCAAACGCTGCATATTATTATATGTAGAGGAAAGTCCACGCTCGCACTATCCTGAGATGGTAGTAGTGTTCGTGCTAGAGGAATTAATAACTCTAGGTAGATTAATCTAACGGCTTTGAAATAACCTGTTAAATGGTTAGATTAGATGTAAAAGTGCCAAAGAGACGAGTATATTTGGAAACAAATATAGTGGAACGTGGTAAACCCCGCGAGCGAGAAACCCAAAATATGGTAGGGGAGTTTTTACGAAAGAATTGAATGGAGTAAAAGACAATTTATATTGTAGATAAATGTTTGCCACCTATTTTTAGATAGGTACAGAACGTGGCTTATTAAATTTTAATTTTTTTATTTTAGAAGGAGTGATAACTTTGATAGAAGTTGGTGATACTTTACATAATTCTAGAGAAGTATCAGGGGTAACTTTAGAAGAAGTTAGTAAGGATTTGGATATACCAATTATTTTATTAGAACAGATTGAAGATGGAAATATTGGTGCATTTAATGATATTTTTATATTAAAAGATTATATAAGTAAATATTCTAAATATTTAGGTTTGAATGTAGATGATGTGATGGATACTTTTAATACATATATGTTTGAAAGAACTAGTAAAATACCTATGGATAAAATAGAAGAAGAAGTAAAAGAGAATATGTTAATTGAAGAAAAAGAAAAAAGAGTTGCATCACCTTATACGAGATTAGTTCCAAAGATAAGAACTATGCCTTATATTATTGCTATTGTTGTTGCTTTTATTGTAATGGTTATTGCAATAATTTGGAGTATTAGACAAATTACAATTATGAATACAACTGATTATATTATTTTTGATAGGAGTGTTAAATATGAATTTACCAAATAAAATTACAATGTTTAGAATAGGGGTTGCTGTTATAGTGCTTGCACTTTTGATGTTTCCTTACGGAAGTTTAGGAATTAATGTTCCTGTATATAAAATTGCAACTAATATTACTATAAGTCTTAATTATATTATTGCTGGTGTTTTGTTTGTCATAGCTTGTATTACTGATTTTTTAGATGGTAACATTGCTAGGAAAAATAACTTAGTTACTGATTTTGGAAAAGTAATGGATGCTATTGCAGATAAAATATTAGTTAATGGAGTGTTAATAATTTTAGCTTATAATGGTAATTTACCATTAATAATTCCAGTTATTATTATTACAAGAGATACAGTTGTTGATTCTATTAAGATGGTTGCTGGTAAAAAGGGTAATGTTGTAGGAGCTAGTATATGGGGTAAATTAAAAACTATTTGTATGATGGTTGGATTATCTTTGGTATTATTTTCTAACTTGCCATTTGAATTAGTTGGTTTTAGATTAGATTATATATTGGTTATTATAGCTACTATATTATCTGTTTATTCTGGTATTGAATATTTTATATCAAACAAAAAATATTTTTTAGAAGACAAATAGTCTTTTTTTTTACAAAATTTTATTTTTTGTAATACATTTGTTCGTAAAAAGTGTTGACAAACATTTTTTTAACTGATACAATTAGTTCATAGGAGATGATATATATGAAAACTAATAAAGATGTTGTTAATAAAGATAAAGCTTTAGAACAAGTTTTAGCGGATATTGAAAAGCAATTTGGAAAGGGTTCTATTATGAAGCTTGGTGGTAATGAGCATATGGAGATTGCTACTACGTCAAGTGGATCATTAGGCTTAGATATAGCTTTGGGTGTAGGCGGTTTTCCTAAGGGAAGGATTATTGAAATATATGGGCCTGAAAGTAGTGGTAAAACTACAATAGCATTACAAGCTGTTGCAGAGGTGCAAAAACTTGGTGGAAGAGCTGCATTTATAGATGCTGAACATGCACTTGATCCTGTTTATTCAAAACAATTGGGTGTTAATATTGATGAGTTATTGTTATCTCAACCTGATACAGGTGAACAAGCTTTGGAAATATGTGAAGCTTTGGTAAGAAGTGGAGCGGTTAGCGTTGTTGTTATAGATTCTGTTGCAGCATTAGTACCTCAAGCTGAAATAGAAGGAGAAATGGGAGATAGTCATGTAGGTTTACAGGCTAGACTTATGAGTCAAGCATTACGTAAGTTAAGTGGAACAATTAATAAAACTAATACAACTGCAATTTTTATAAATCAATTAAGAGAAAAAGTTGGTGTTATGTTTGGAAATCCTGAAACTACTCCAGGTGGAAGAGCTTTAAAATTTTATTCAACAATTAGATTAGATATTAGACGTGGAGAACAAATAAAAATAGGTGATACAATAATTGGAAATAAAACTAATATTAAAGTTGTTAAAAATAAAGTTGCACCTCCTTTTAAAACTGCTACTGTGGATATTATGTATGGTAAAGGTGTTTCAAAGTCTGGTGAAATTATTGATATTGGTAGTAATATAGATGTTGTTGAGAAAAGTGGAGCATGGTATTCTTATAAGGGAGAAAAAATAGGTCAAGGTAGAGAAAATGCAAAAATATTCTTGGAAAATAATTTACCTATTATGAATGAAATAGAAAATAAAATAAGAGAACATTATGGTTTAATAAAAGATAAGAATACTCAAGTAAAAGAAGAAAAGTAAATTTTGTTATTGTAAAGAATTGAAAATAATTGTTGTTTTCAATTCTTTTATGTTGGATAGATAGTAAGAAGTATTAAATTTAGTATGCAATTATAAAAATGGTATAGTAAAAGTATTAAATATTGCAAGAATATGTAAAAATTAATATAATTAAGAACAAAATTATTAAGATTTAAATTATAAAAAAGTAGTCGATTTATTATTAAATTCATTAATTAAATATTTTTATTTAAATTTTGTTTTAACATAAGGATTTCTCTTCTTGTTTGTAATTCTAAAATTATTATATACAATCCATACTTGTAAAGAGTATGTTTTTTTGCTATAATGTTTTGTGTGTTTTGATACTTTAAATTAATTAGAAAGAAGAGATTTTTGTGAATAAAATAAAAATATTAAGTTTAGGTGGATTGAATGAAAATGGGAAAAATACTTATGTTATTGAAGTAGATGATAAAATTTTTGTATTAGATGCAGGGTTAAAATATGCTAATGATAATATGTTGGGTATAGATTATATAATTCCTGATTATTCTTATTTAGTACATAATCGTAAAAAAATTGTAGGAGTTTTTTTAACTCATGCTCATCCTGAAAATATGGGAGGAATAAAAGATTTATGTGAATTAATACCGGAAGTAAAAGTTTATTGTACAAAGTATACAAAAAAATATTTGGAATTAGATGGTTTTAATCATAATATACATGAGGTAGTTCCTTATAAAAAAATTGCTTTTGATAATTTGTCTGTTTTTCCAATAAGTGTTAGTCATAGTGTACCAGATTCTGTAATGTATGTTATTAATACTAAAGATGGGGCAATAGTTTATACTGGTGATTTTATAATTGATCCTTCTATGAAAGAAAAATATAGTATGGATATAGGTAAGATAGCTTATATTGGTAAACAAGGTGTTTTATGTTTATTGTCTGATTCTGCCTTTTCTGAAAGAGCTGGGCATACTAGTCCTAATCATAGATTAACAAATTTTTTTAAGGATAATATAAATAGAAGTGATGGCAGAATAATATTTACTGTTTTACCAATACATTTATTTACTATTGAAGAAATTTTTGAGGCTGCATTAGTAACAAGAAGAAAAGTTGTTGTTATGGGGAAGAAATTACAAAGTGTAATAAATATGGCTATTAATGAAAAGTACTTGAAGGATTATAGAAACATAATGGGAGATTTAAGTAATATAAATGATAAGAATGCTATTTTGTTAGTCTGTGATGATAAGGAAAAGCCTTATGTGGCGATTGATAGAATTGTTAGTGGATATGATAAGTTTATTACTTTAAATAAAGATGATACTATTATATTTGCTGAACCTAGATATGATGAGAATGAAAAAATAGTAGTTAGATTGGAAAATGAAATTGCTATGTTAGGTGCTAATACTATTAGTATTCCAAAAGATAAAGAAATATCTCATCATGCTAGTAGTGAAGATTTAATGTTGATGATAGATTTATTAAAACCTAAATATTATATGCCTGTTGAAGGTGAATATCGTTATATGGTAAATAATGCTGATTTAGCAGTTAATTTAGGTGTAGATCCTAAGAATATTATTTTGAAAACTAATGGTGAAGTTGTAAAAATAGAAGATAAAAAATTAATTGAATGTTTTGAAAAAGTTGATGTTGGTAATGTATTAATTGATGGAAATACTAATGATGATATTGGAGAACTTGTTATAAAAGATAGAGAAATGTTGAGTGAAAATGGTATTGTATTAGTAAGTGCAACATTAGATAAAAATACAAAAAAAATATTAGTTGGTCCAGAAATGACTACTAGAGGATTTATTTATATTAAAGATAGTAAAGAAATGATTGATAATGTTAAGAAGATTAGTCAAGATATTATAGAAAATAATATAAATAATAATTATGTTGATTATAATAATATAAAGTTAGAAATAAGAGATAAATTGAGTAAATATTTTTATAATGAAACTGAGTGTAAACCTATGATAATAGCAGTTATACAAGAAGTTTAAGTGATTAATATTGATTAGTCACTTTTTTGTTGCAATTTTTTTGTGATATTGTATAATTAAATTAGATAAAAATATGAAAGTGATGGTATAGGTATGAAAAAGATTATGTATATTATGATATTAACTTGTAGTATGATTATGTTTACTTCTTTTGTTGAAGCAAAGACTACAAATGCTAACGTAGAAGGTGTTATATTACCTTCATCTGATATTATTAATAAGAGTGAAAATGTTCCTGGTACAGTACTTCCTTTAACTGATAAAGAGTATTGTGAGAAAAATGGTGGTTATTATTATACTAATAATGGTAGTGGTAATATTTCTACTGGTTGTTATGAATTAAATGGTCCTAATTGTAGTGCATTTGGATTTTATTGGATGAATAATAGATGTGATACTACTAAGAAAACTATTGAAGGATGGAGATTCCTTAGAGAAGGTGCATCTGCTGATCCTAATATTACTTATCCTTGCGGTCAAAGATTTTTTGTTGATTATTGCGATGTTGATGGTGAATATTGTTATGGTAATGTAAATAGCGGAACAGTAAAAATTTATAGAAGTAAAATTACTAATAGTCAAGATGTTGCTAAAGAAAATTGTTCTACTACTACAACTAATGAACCTGATAAAAAAGAAGAACAAGTTGTTGATGATGAATGTAGTTTAAGTGATAATAAAAAAGTTACTGGAAAAAATGGTAGTGGTACATATAAAGTATGTTATAATGCTAATTCTACTGATGATGAAATATTAGAAATAATTAGTAGTAAGTATAGATGTGATAAAAATAATGGTTATTATTTAGATGAAAAAAATATTGAAGAAGTAGTTCATAAATGTAATGGTAACTTTTGTAGTGCTGTTTATAATGTAAGTTGTACAAAAGGATCTAAATCTAAACCTGTTGTTACTGTGATTTCAGGTGTAGCTAAAAGCAATGGAGAAGGAATTATAACAGTAAAAGCTTCTTCTGTTGATGGGAAGATTAAAGAATATTATGTAAGCCAAACATATGAAACTCCAACTGAAAGTTCTTCATGGATTTCTACTGATAGTGATACATTTACTATAAGTGGTACAGCAGGAACATGGTTTATTTGGGTAAAAGATTCTAATGGAATTATTAGTAATCCAGTTAGTGGGTCAGTAATTGATACTGTTAATACTAATACTACTATTGGAAAATTAGAATTATATGATGAAAATGGTAATATACAATCAATGAGTAAAATTGGTGTAAATGATGCTGATTTCGTACCTAGTAAATATGCTTTGATGAGTAATAAACTTATTGCTGATGGATTTAATCCATTTGATATGCAATATAAAATAGAAGCTAAATCTCCAACAATTACTGTATATGCAACTTTAACTAGTTCTGATAGTAAATACGTTGAAGGTTATGAACCTAGAACTGTTAATTTAAAATTTGGTATAAATACTATTTTAATAAAGATACAGAATAAAGATGGTGTTATTAGAACATATACTATTTTAGTAAATAGAACTGATGATAGAAGTAGTGATAATACATTAAATGAATTAAGTGTTGATAAGGGAGAAATTAATTTCAATTCAAATATAACTGAATATAAAGTAATGATACCTAAAGATACTAATAAAGTTAATGTTAAATCTGTTATAGGAAGTAATTTAGCTAAATATGTTAGTGGTTATGAACCTGGTGAGGTTAGTATAAATAGTGAAGTTACTAATAAATTAATTAAAGTAATGAGTCAAACAGGAAGTGTTAGAACTTATGTTATAACATTTATTAAAGAAGGAAATGATGTTATAAATAAAGAATCATTACAACTTAATAGTTTAGTAATACCTAAAGCATATTTACCTTTTGAAAGTGATATTGCTAACTATAATGTAAGTGTAGAGTATGAAAGAGATTATATAGATTTAAAATTAAGAACTAAGAATGAAAATAGTAAGTACTTTATAAGATATAAAAATGGAAATGGTGAATTAAGAAATGGTAGTGATATAGGTATACCATTGACTGTTGGTGATAACTTAGTTGAGATAATGATTCTTGATGAAGATAATGAATATAGTATATATAGAGTTAATATTATTAGAAAGGAAATGGGACTTGATATATCTAGTGATACAACATTAAAAGAATTAAAAGTTTTAGGATATGATATTAAGTTTAATCCTAATGATAAAAATTACACTGTTAAGATAAAACAAGAGAAATCGTTAGTTATTACTGCTATTCCTAATAATAATCGTTCTGAAGTATTTATTAGAGGTAATGATGAGTTAACTGGATTTAGTACTGTTAGAGTAAAAGTAGTTGCTGAAGATGGAAATTATGATACTTATTCAATAGATATTAAGAAAGATGCATTTAATAAAACTATTGAAATTGCTTCAATAATTGTTGGTGGAGTAATAATTTTAGTAAGTAGTTGCATAATAGTAATAAAGAAGAAAGCAAGAAAAAATAGAGAGTATTTTGAAGAATAAGAAAGAGGTAGTTTATGAAAAAGAAATTAATAATAATCGTAATAAGTTTTTTGTGCTTAAATATTAATGTTTTTGCTGCTACTGATAGTATTAGTGGAACAACTAGTATAACAGAGTCTCAAAGAGACGCAAGTAGTGAAAATAAATCTAAGTGGAATGAACTTGAAAGTAATTATAAAAAGGGTATTATAACTGAAAATATTACTGGTACTAAATATGTATTGTTATATGGTAAGTCTGTTTGTAATGGAAGTAGTTGTACAAATACATATGCTAATTCTAGTAGTTATACGTTTAAAGATGTTTTGTCAAGAAGTATTAAATGTTCTAACGGAGAGAAAAATATTAACTATCAATATATTGGTGGTGGAAAAATTACTACAAGTTCTGAAAATACAACTGCATATTGGACTGAAGAATATAAAGTTGAATGTACTTCTACTGAAATTGGAGAAACAGTTATCAAATTAAATAATAATACTAATTCTAGTAATTCAAATAGTTCTAGTAGTAGTGATGATAATAGTTCTAACAATAGTACTACAACAGATAATACTACACAAACAAATAATAGTAATTATAATTCTTCTAGTACTGTTAATAATGAAAAAACTGGAATTAATACTTACTTTATAGTTTTAGCTTTAGTAGCAGTTATATCATATATATTTATGTTGTGTGTTAAAAAATATAATTTATTTAAAAACATTTGATTTTATAATAAAAATAGTTTATTATATTATTAGATGATATGATTAATAAAAGAAGATAATCATTGATTTTCTTCTTTTTTAAAGGAGTGTAAAAATGAAAAAGTTTTTAGTTGGTGTGATTTTTAGTTTATTTTTTCCAATGGTGGTATTTGCAATAAATGCTAATAGTCCTGTTTATAGTGGTGATAGATTAAATATTTGTACTGGAAGTACTTATCAAAGTAGAAATATTTCAATCAATGATTCTGTTTATTTTGGACATTGTATGGAATATTCTTGTAGTACAAAGAAAACTAGTTATCAAAATACTAATAAAGTAACTTGTAATAATGGAAATACTAATCCTTATGTAAATATTGTAAATAGTGGATGTAATAATATGTCTTGTAGTAGAGGTGAAGTAGATAGAGGTACAGTAAAATGGTGTTCTATTATAATGTATTATGATTGTAATAGGAAGAGTAATGGAGAAAGTTTTACAACAACGACAACAACAACTACTACTAAAAAAACTACTAGAAAAATAACAACTAATAAGGTAACACTTCCTACTGTAACTACAAAAGAAACTACAGTAACAAAGGTTGTAGATACTAAATTAGCTTCTTTAGAATTTTCAGACGGTTCAATAGAATTTAATTCACAATTATTTGAATATACAATGGAAGTTCCTGAATCTGTAAATAATGTTGATGTTAAAGCAGTTGCTTTTGATTCATCTAATACTGTTGAGATTACAGGTAATACTAATGTAGTTAATGGAAGTGTAATAAGTATTAAAGTAATTTCTGATACAGGAAATAGTAGTGAATATAAGATTACTATTGTAAAGAAAGAAGATAATAAATTATCTAGTAATTCAAGATTAAAATATTTAAGTATTAATGGATATGATATAGATTTTCATTCAACTAAATTAGATTATACTGTTGTTATAGAACCTAATGTTGATAAATTAGATATTAGTTTTCAAACTGATGATGAGAAAGCAGTGGGTATAATATCTGGTAATGAAAACTTAAAAAATGGAAGTAAGATAGGTATAAATGTTGTTGCAGAAGATGATACAGAAACATATTATGTAATTAATATTGTTGTTAAGAAGAAATCTAATTTAATTAAAATATTATTTATTATAGTTTTAATATTATCATTATTAGCAGGTGGTTATTATATATTTAAGAAAATAATGTCTAAGAAGTCAGGGGATAAATATGAATATGAATAAAAAAATAATGTTGATAATAATTACTTTCTTTTCTTTTTGTATATTTAGTTTAGATGTGTTTGCAGATAATTCATGTAAATCAATTAATGATGCTGCTACATGTAAGAAAAATAAAAATTGTGAATGGAAACCAGTTAATGTATTAAGTGAGAAGAATTTTTGTTATTATAGTGGAAAGGGAAGTCCGACTTCTTCTGAACAGTCGGATTGTAATGCAGCTGGTTATAGTAAAAATGCTTGTTTAAAGTATAAACATTGTAGTTTTACAGAGAGTTGTAAATTAAAAAAAAGTAATTCAAATAGTTCGGATAATTCGAATAGTTCTAGTAGTTCAGATAATTCAGGTAATTCAAATAGTTCTAGTGGTTCAGATAATTCAGACAATTCAAATAATTCAAATAGTTCAGATAATTCAAACAATTCAGATAATTCGAATAGTTCAGGTAACTTAAGTGGTACCAATAGTACAATTCAGGAATGGAAAGAAAAAGAATGTAGTGATATTACAGACTCTAAAACTTGTAGTGATAGACAAGATTGTGTTTATACTGGAGGAACTTGTCAAGATGCTTTTGTTGCTTCTAATCCATGTGAGGAAGATAGTGTAAAAAGAACTTTAAAATTTTTTGGCTTTTTGCTTTTGATTGCTAAATATATGGTTCCATTAATTATAATTGGTTTTGCTAGTTTTGATTTATATAAAGCTGTTGTTGATAAAGATGAAAAATCTTTAAATAAACAATTAAGAATGATTATAATTAGAATTGTATCTGGAATTGTAGTATTTTTACTTCCTAATATTGTTTATGCTATTATGGGATTGAGTGATAAAACTGATATAAAGGATAATCAAGATTATTCAATGTGTGCTAAGTGCTTATTAAAAACGAGTGAGTGTGAAATTAGTAGTGAATCAGACAATGAGCGTACTTGTTCAAGTAATTTAACTCAATCTGAGTGTGAAAATAGAGATTATATTTGGGATGGACAATGTTGTAGAATTCCAACGTGTTCGACTCTTATGCTTCCAGATGAGTGTAGAAGAAGAGGTTATAATTATGATACCGATAATAAATGTTGTAAGATGCCTTCTATTGATGGCTCTACAAGTTCGAGTACTCATATTAGTTCTAGTGGAAGAGTTCATGGAGGAATAGGGGGTTCATACTAATAATATATATAAAAGGGATATTTTTCCTTTTTTTGTTTTGAAACTTTACAAATAATAAAAAACTTTACAATTATTGCTTGAAAACTTTATAATATTTGATATAATTTTTATAGATATAATAAGAAAGGATATGATATATATATGAAAGAAGCAAGTGGAGAATTAAGTATGACAGCAGTAGCAGTTGTTGCAATAGCAGCCGTAGGTGTGTTATTTACAACAGTAATTTGGCCTAATATTAAGAGTAGTTTAACACATAATCAAGCTTGTTCTGCTGCTTATAGTTGTTCTAGTTGTAGTGGCGGAAAATGTAGTTGTTTTTATGCTCCTGATGAAAAGGGAAACTGTTATGCAGGGGGTACAAAGGATGGTAGTGGAAATTGTCCTATAACTTGTACTGATCCTAATACTGCAAAATAAAGTGAGGTAATAAAATATGAGAGAGGCAATTGGTGGAACTTGGCTATTTGGGTTGGTAATAACATTTATAGTGTTCTTTGCCTCTTTTTTAGCTATTTCAGTAAATTATAGTAGAGCATTTAATGTAAAAAATAATGTTGTAGATTTAATTAGTAAATATGAAGGGAATAACTGTAAAGCTAGAAAAAAAATTTCTTCTTATTTAAGTGATGTGGGTTATTTAGTACCTCATAAATGTGATTCAGGTTATACGGGATATGATTTAGAAGGTAATGATGTTGGAGGAAAAAAAGCATATTATTGTATATATGCTGATGAAACTGATGATATTTTAGCAATGAAGAAAAAATTTTATAGAGTAGAAGTATTCTTTAGAATTGATTTACCAGTAATAGGTGATATTGCAACATTTAAAATAAAAGGTGAGACAGAATCAATACCATTTTATAAAGAAGATAATTTACTTAGTTGTTAGGAGATAAATGAATGAATGTTATTGTAAGTAATGAAAGAAAAAATGAATTAAATAATTTAAATATAGATATTATAAAATCTGTCGAAGGTGTTTTTTCTGTTGAAGAAATAATAGGAATGTTTACTAATTTTTTCTTTAATAAAATGTTTTTAGATATTACTAGTATAAAAGATTATACTGATTATAGTAATTTAAAGAAATTATTTCAAAGTATAGATCCTAATAAGATAATAGTATATTTAAATGATATAACTAATAATAAAGAATATATTAGTGATTTAATAACTTTAGGAGTTTATAATTTTACTAATAATTATGAAGAATTATTAGTATTATTTAATAATCCTAAATCTTTTAATGATGTAAGTAATTTACAAATTAATAAAAGTAGTTATGACATAAATAAAGAAATAGATGAAGAATTAGGTGTTAATCAAAAAAAAGAATTTACATTTGAAGATTTTACTTTACCAGGTGAATATGATGGTAATAAGAAAATAATTGGTGTAGTTAATTTAACTAGTCATGCAGGTGCTACTACATTAGTAGTACAAATGATAAAACAATTAAATATTAAATATAAAGCTATTGGTATAGAAATGAACAAACAAGATTTTATATTTTTTAATACATTTAATTTATATTCTTGTACTGGAAAAGATGATGTGTTAAAAAAAATTAAAGAACATCAAGATGTAGATGCTGTTATTGTTGATTTAAATCAATATGATTATAAAGAATTTTGTACAGATGTTATATATTTAATGGAACCTGGTGTAATAAAAGTTACTAAATTAATTAAGAAAAATAATAGAATATTTGAAGAATTAAGTGGTTCGAAAATAGTTTTAAATAGAACTAATATGGACATAGATAATGTACATGAATTTGAAGTTGAAACTAATTGTAAAATATTTAGTGTTGTATCTAATTTTAGAGATAATTTAGATAGAGTTATAAGTGTTGATAAATTATTAGTTAAATTGGGGTATACTAAATTAAATGATAATATTGATAAAAAGGAAAAAAAAGGGTTTTTTAGTAAATTCCATTAATTATGTTGACATAATGTGTTTAAATATTATAAAATAGTTATGTAAAGAAAGAAGAGGTATATTATGAGTATATTAAGTTTAGGGGCTTTTAATGCTGGTGAATTTTGTGAAAATATGAAAGATTTATTAAGAGTTATTGGTTGGGTTTTAGTAATTTTTAAATTTGCTGTTCCACTATTGATAATAGCTTTAGGTGCTTTTGATTTTGGTAAAGCCGTAGTAGCAGAAAAAGAAGATGAAATAAAGAAACAAACTAAGAGACTAATATATAGAGTAGTTGCTGGTATATTAATATTCTTATTACCAAATATAATTTTATTTATTTTCAAAGTTGCTGTACCAGATTATGCTAATGATAAATCACAATTCCAAACATGTGAAAATTGTATTTTATCACCTGGTAGAGAATGTCAATAAAATATAATTAAAACTAAAAAACAACTTTACTGTTGTTTTTTTATATGATATAATTTTATGTGTTAAATAGTAATATGAGATGGGGAAAAAGAATGAAAAAAGAAAAGGTTACAAAAGTATTAATGTGTTTGTTTTTAGTCATGTTTGGGTTTAAAACTATTGTATTAGCTGATGGGAGTAATATTAATTGTGATGATTGGGGAAATGTTAAAACTGATTTACAAAATGTATTTAATTTTGCTAAAATAATTGTTCCTTTATTGATTATTGGATTATCTTCTTATGATTTTATTAAAGCAGTTACTGCTAAAGAAGATAAGGGTGTTAAAAAAGCTTTTCAAACATTTTTAAAAAGAATGGTATATGCTGTTATATTCTTTTTCTTACCAACTTTGATAAATTTTATTTTAGATCTTTTAACAGATGGGTCTAAAAGTTGTATAGAGTAGGTGTTTATATGAATCTTGTTATGATTGGTGGTTTTATAGCTAATGGTTGGATGACAATATGTACATCATTAAGTTATTTGGTATACAATTTAGTTGAGTTATTATATAGAGTATTCGCTTCTATATCTAACGTAAATTTATTTAGTAAAAGTGTTTTTGATAAATTTACTGCAAGAATGTATTCTGTTGTTGCTATATTGATGTTATTTATATTAGCTTATAATTTAATTTTAATGATTATAAATCCAGATGATAAAAAAGGAACAGGTCAAACTACTAAATTTGTTAAAGAAGTTGTTATTTCATTAATATTGATTATTTTGTTGCCTTTAGTTTTTAATTATATGGCTATATTTCAGAAACATATTTTAGACTCACAAATTATTACTAAAATAGTTTTAGGTGGTAGTACTGGTGATGCAAATTCTGATTGTGATTTTAGTAAATATACATCTTTAGATAAATTAGATTCTGAAAATATTTCTACTGCGACTTTAAAGAGAAAATGTGAAAAATATAATGGCTTGACTCCATCGGTGCAAGGTGCATATATTATGAATGCTACGATGGTTGGTTCGTTCTTGTATCCAATTAATTATAATTTTAATAAATGTGAAGATTTTATTATAAAATGTGATGGAACTGATTTAAAAAATTGTGATAAAGATTCTAAAATATCTGATAAAAAAGATAGAGAATTGTGTGGTAAATATTTTTATAATTATAAAATGACTCAATACGATGGTGGAATATGGCATTTATTAAACAATTCTTATTTTAAAAATATGGTTAAAGATGAGGATCAAAAAATATTAAATTTTAATTATTTTCTTGCTTTAGTAGGTGGTATTTTAGCATTAATTATGTTTGCTAGTTATACAATAATGATTGGTATTAGGGTTGCAAAATTAGGTTTCTTAGAGTTAATTTCACCTATACCTGTTATGATGAGAATGATACCAAAACAAAAAGAGGCTTTTTTTGATAAATGGTTGAAGGAATTAAAAAATACTTATTTAGATGTTTTTATAAGATTAATTATTATTAATTTTGCTTTATTTTCTATTTCATTAGTACCTGATGTTATTGAACAATTAAGTGCAAGTGGAGACGATAGTCTTGCAGTTGTTTTACTTGCTAAATTTGTAGTTATTTTAGGTATATTACAATTTGCTAAGGAAACACCTGATCTTATTAAAGAATTCTTTGGTGGTTCTGGAAGATTTAGTATTAAGAAAGGATTTAGTAAGTGGCAAGATTCTGCTCATCAAATGGGAGGATCTGTTGGGGCAGTTGGTGCTTTAGGATATATGACTGCTAGATCAGTTAAAAATGTTGCAAGTGCAAAAAAAGGTAATAAGTTAAAGGCGTTTGGAAAGGAAGCTTTAAATGTTACTAAAACAGCTGGAGTATTAAAAGCTGGCTATAAAGCTGGTTCTACTTCTGGAGTTTCTGATTTTATTAGCAATGTTGGCGATGCTGAACATTCAGTTCGTTATAAAAGAAGCACAATAGGTAGTATTGCAGATAATATTGATTTGGCTAAGTCAAAACGTTTGGGTGATGTTTCTAAAAAATATTCAGATTTAGAAAAAATATTGGATGGTAAAACTCCGATACAATCTTTAACAACAACTTTTGAGGAACAAAAAAAAGAAGCTGCTAAGAAAACATATGGAAGCTTAATTTTAAATGGTACAAGTTATAATATGTCTGATATTTCTCAAAAGCAGGAATATTTAAATGCTTTAGATAAACAATTTAAAACCGAAAGAAATAAATTAAGAATGATAGAACTACAAAAAGGAATTAGAGAAAATGATAAAGAAATTAAAGATAATTATGGTATATATTTAGATGCGTTGAAAGAGAATAAATCAGAAATTAATGCTATGCTTAAAGAATATGATCCTAATTCGGCAGGTTTGAATTTAGATAAGTTAGATATGAACAATATTGTAACCGAATCTCCAACTGCAGATTTGTTTAATAATGAAATAAGAACACCAGGAAGTAATGCAGGAAAAGAATCAAATTCAATTGGCAGAAGAGTTCAAGAAAGAAAGAATAAATCTAGTGGAAATAAATAGGAGGGATAAAAAGTGAATAATAATGGTTATTTGATACCAGCAAATTCAAAGAAATCAATGTTGATTCTTGGTTTCTTTAATGTAGTTGATTTAATAATATTTGGTACTGGAGTTGCAATAACATTTTTGTTTTTAGTGCTTCCTATACCAAAAGATACATTAAAACAATTGGTGTTTATTATAACACCTGCGTTGATTGGAGCTTTTTTAGTTCTTCCTGTTCCTAATCATCATAATATAAGAACATTTATTAAAAATGTATATATATATTTTACAAATAGAAGAACATATTTTTGGAGAGGTTGGTGCATAAATCGTGGCAAAAAATAATACTAGTAAATATACTGAAGATTGGGTTCCTATTAAACTTATTAAAGATGGAATGATTAGACTTGAGAATGATTATTACGTGACTGGTATAAGAGTAGAACCTAAAAATATTTTTATACTTGATTACCAAGAACAAAATAATATAATATTTAATTTAAGAAATTTTTATAATGTTATTGATTATGAATTTTGGTTAGTTGTATGTGATAGACCTGTTGATATAAATATGTATTTAGCTCAATTACAATTAATGTATAATAATGCACAAAATCAACAGATTAGAAAACTTATACAACAAGATATTGATAAGGGTGAAAGTTTTAGAGGAAGTTCAGTTAATGCTGTTGATACTGAATATTATATATTATTTAGAGATAGAAAACTTGAGGTTTTACAAAAGAGAATTCATACATTAATTAGTAATTTAGCTACTAGTGGTTTAAATTCTAGACAAGTAACGGATGATGATTTAAGAGTTATAATTGATAGTTTCTTTAATGGAAATGTAAAAAGTGAGTTTGGGACGGTGATGAGTAGTGTCTAATACATTTAAAAGTGAGATTGCTCCTAAGGGTATTGATTTTAAATTAAATGATTTTGTTATTAGTGATAAATTTTGTACTATATTAACTATTATTAATTACCCTAAGATAATTGGTCCTGGTTTTTTAAGCAATGTTACTAATTTGCCAGGAGTTAAAGTTGTTGTTAAACATATTCCAATAGAATTTAGTACTATGAGTAAAATGATAAATAAAGAAATTGCTGATTTAAAAGATAGGTATCAAAGAGAAAATGATAGAACAATGCAAGAATCTATTAGACAAGATTATGAGTCATTGGAAAGTTTTGTTTCAATGCTTGCTGCTACACAATCTAAGATATTTGATTTTCAAATGCATGTTATGATTAGTGCTGATTCTAAAGAAGAATTAGAAATGAAAAAAATGCAAACAAGAAATTATCTTGATGCTTTAGGTATGAGAGGTATTCCAATGATGTTTGAACAAGAAAAAGTTTTAAAATCTATGATACCTATATTTCCTAAACAAGATATAGAGGAAAGAGTTGGTATTCCAATTCCTAGTCCAACAATTGCTGCTATGTATCCGTTTGTGTTTGATAGTATAAAAGATCCAGGAGGAGAATTTACTGCTCCAACACTTTTGGGAGTTGATTTTTCTGGAGGAGTTGTTTTATTTAATCAATTTTTATATCAAACTAAAAAAGAATTTAATAGAAATAATGCTAATTTAATTATTTTAGGTACTAGTGGTAGTGGTAAGAGTACAGCAGCTAAATTAATGCTTAGGACACATATTAGAAATGGTTGTCAATTAATATGTATTGATCCAGAAGGTGAATTAGAAGAAATGACTAAAACTTTTGGAGGAGATTTTATTGATTTAGGTAAAGGTGGAAAATTTGGTATGATTAATCCACTAGAGGTTGTTGCAGATGCTGATGAAGAAGAATTAAAAGAAGGATTAGGATATACTGTATTAACTCGTACTTTACAATCTTTAAAAGCTTTTTTGAAATATTATAGTCCTAATGTTGAAGAAGATGTTTTGGCTATGTTTAGTGAGGTAGTTCAAGATACATATAAAAGATTTAATATAGATTTTAATACTGATTTTAGTAATTTTACTTCTAATGATTATCCAACTTTTGATGATGTTTATAGTACTATAAAGGGTAGACTTTTATCTATGCCTGAGGCTACTCGTGAAAAAGATGTTATGGAAAGATTGGAATTGAAAATACGTCCATTTGTTAAAGAATTACGTTATTATTTTAATGGTCATACAACTATTAGTAAAGATAGTGATTTTATGGTATTTAATATAAAAGAACTTATGAATAGTGATGAAAGTATTAGAAATGCATTATTCTTTAACATTCTTAAATACGCTTGGGGTTTATGTTTGGATCCTAGTGTAAATACTGTCTTGATGGTAGATGAGGCTCATGTACTTTTAAGTGGTAGAAATGAACTTGGTGCTGAGTTCTTAGCACAAATGCAAAGACGTAGTAGAAAATATAATACAGGTACTATTATTATTACTCAACAACCTACTGATTTTGCTGCTGAAAATGTTTTAGTTCATGGTAAAGCTATATTTGATAATGCATCTTATTATTTAGTTATGGGACTTAGAAAACAAGCCGTAGAAGATTTAAGCAAACTTATTGATTTGAATGATAATGAAAAGGAAAGTATTAAAGGTTATAGTCAAGGTGAAGCATTGTTTGTATGTGGATCTAGAAGAATGAGAATAAATGTTATACTTACTCAAGATGAATTAGATTCATTTGGTGTAGGTGGCGGATTATAATAGGTGGTGAATAGTTATGAAAAGAAATGATATATTACATATTGGACTTTCATTAGTCATTCTTTTCATAACTTTTTTTATAGTTGATGTAAATGCTGCTAATTTTAGTTATAGTGAATATAACGAAGAAAAATGGCAAGAAATATTAAAAGAAAATAAAAATTTTTGGACTGATCAATGTGAAGAAACTGATAATAGTTGTATTGATAAAGTTTTGAAATCTAAAGAAAAGTATTATAAGAGATTATATGAATTACTTGCTAAAGCTGAAAGTATAGGTCATATTAATGATAATTATATTATTGTTACTACTTTTTATGGTTTAAATGCTGATACATTTAATGATCCTGATATTGATAGAGATTATAATCCTTATAACATAGATGAAGATAGTGATACAAAGGATAAATATATAGGTGATGTTGATAACGATAATGCAGATGAGGCTAAAGAGTATTTTAAAAAGGAAAAAGATACTTTAAAAGAATTGGTAAATGCTTTTATTGGATATAAGGCTACATGTTATGGAGAAACTGAAGATGAAGTAACTTCTACTGGTGATGAAAAATCTTGTCCTAATGATCTATCTGTTATTGGTAATAAATGCTATAAAAAACTGTCTAATTATAAGGGAACGTTTTGGGATGCAGTAGGTTTTTTACCTACTGAAAATAAAAAAAATTGTAAAGAAAAGGCAAAAGATTATAAGGGTTATAAATTAGATACTAGTAAAAAAAGAGAAGTTAATGTTGATTATTATTGGGAATATTTAAAAACTAGCAATTATTTTGATAGAAAGCTTCATTTAAAAAGCTATTTTCAACATATATTGGATGATTCTGGTTATAAAACTATGGAAGAACTTGAAAAGAATGATGAAGTATATGAAAAATTTTCTGATGATATTGTTGATGCTAGAGAAAATATTATAAATAATATTAAAAGTATAATTGAAACTTATGGTGATAAATTTAATACTTTAGCTGCTTCTAGTAATCTTGTTTCTTCTACTGCTTATTGGTGGCCAATTGGAGGAAGTGAAGTAACTGATGGATTTGCTATTGGAGATCCAGTTAGTTTGAATATTAGTAGTAATTTTGGTAAAAGAGTTGATCCTGTTACTCATAAGGAAGGCGCTATGCATAGAGGTGTTGATATTTCAGGTGAAATTGGTGTTACACCAGTAATTGCGGCACAAGATGGTTTAGTTACTTTAAGTGCAAAAGGGGATACTGGGACTTGTGTTCAAGGTGATAAAAGTTGTGGCGGTGGATATGGTAATTATATTACAATTCAACATAATGATGGTAATTATACTCTATACGCACACATGGATACAAATTCTGTTTTAGTTAAAGAAGGAGATAATGTAAAGCAAGGTCAAGTTATTGGCTATGTTGGAAGTACTGGTAAATCCACAGGTGGTCACTTGCATTTTGAAGTCAGAGTTGGTTCACAAGCAAAAGAAAATGCTGTTGATCCCTTAACTTATATTAAATCTTCTAATCCTAGGGTTAAAGCTAGTGAAATATCGTTAGTTAATGGTGAAACAAATAAAGAAACTGTTTGTAAAACGTTAACTGCTAGTAATATCAGTAATAATGGTGTAGCAGCTTTAATGACAAATATTAATTCCGAAAGTAGTTTTAATAATAATACAGTTGGCGATCATGGTACTAGTTATGGATTATGTCAGTGGCATAATGGACGTTGGGATAATTTAAAAAATAAATATCCTGATTCATGGAAAAATATAGATTCTCAATTACAATTTTTATTGGATGAATTAAATAGTGGATATGCAACTTTATATAATTCTTTGATAATGGGAAATGATTCTGCATATCAACTGACACATGATTTTTGTTATTATTTTGAAAGACCTTCAAATAAAGTAACAAAATGTAAACAAAGAGCTGAAGGGTCTAATGATTTTTTAACTTATGTAAATAACGGTTGTAAATAGGGTGATAAATGTGAAAAAACATAAAGATTTAATAGTAATAATTATAATATTATCTTTAATATTTATATCAATAATAGTTTTAAGTAATATAGATAAAGAGAGTAATAAAAATAATAATGATGTTTTAAAAGAAGAATATATTTTGGAAAATG
The DNA here is from genome assembly GCA_934085875.1 of uncultured Bacilli bacterium. GTDB lineage: Bacteria > Bacillota_I > Bacilli_A > RF39 > UBA660 > UMGS1124. The sequence continues at coordinate 29,950 of CAKOHQ010000009.1, forward strand.
ATTATAGTAACTTCTTTTCAGTTAATTCTTGTATTAATAAATATTATGGATATTTAAATTCTAGAGATACAAATAGTTTACTTAAAATATTAAATAGTTCTTATATAGAAAATAATAATATTAATTCTAGTAATATATATACTGTTTTAGGAGAATATGAAAATATTGTTACATTTACTTCTAAAGGTATGTATAAAACAAAAAATACTAATAAATATTATGTTTATGGATATTTAACAGAAGATTTAATAGATGAAATTGGAAATAAGATGGATGCATATTTTGAAGTAGATATTGATTTTAATAATAATATTTTTAGTTTGATGCCAATAACTCAAAGTATGTATAATGAGGTGAAAAATGGATGAATTAAAAAAGAATTATAAATTAATTATTGTATGTTTAATTATAATTATTTCTATTCCTGTTATATATTTAGTATTTAATTATAATGATTCTTTAGAAAAAGCTTCTGTTAGTGATGATAAAAAAACATATGATGCTCAAGAGTATTTACCAATATTGGTAAAGGAAGAAGATGTTGTAAAAATATATATGAATGAATATAAAAATAATATGATATTTGATTCTAATGAAGCTTATAATTCATTAAATAAAGAATATAGAGATAAAAAATTTGGTAGTTATGAAAAGTATAAAGAATATTTAGATGAATTTATAAGTGATTCAACTTATAGTTTAGAAGTTGATAGTTATAGTGTTAATAATATAAATGGATTTAAAGTTTTTAATATATATGATAAAGATGGTAATCAATATATATTTAAAGAGATTTCTATTATGAATTATGAAGTTTATTTAGATCCTTATAGTGTAGAAATTAAATAGTTTGGTGGTGAGATTATGGGTAGTTATAAAGCAAATAATAATAGTGGTAATAATTCTAATAACAGTAATAGTACAGAACAAGCATTGCAGGCTGGAGCACAAGTTGCTTTAAAAGCTACTCCTGTTGGTAGAACTATTGATGGTATAAGAAAAGTTCCTGGAGTTGGTAAAGTTGTAGATAATAGAATTAATAAAACTATTCATAATGTTTCTAATATTTTACCTAATAATCAACCTAAAAATAATTTAAAAAATAATAATAACATTAATAATAATGTTAATGATGATATGGATAATAATGTTGATGTTGAATCTAAAAAAGATAATAGGAAAAAGAAAAATATTTCTAGTATATTTAGTAATAATAAAAGTAAAAGTAAATCATCTTTTGATGGTGATATTACTAAATTTATAGGGAAATCTTTTAAAATTAAATTGATTGTTGCTTGTTCTATTGTATTTGTTTTTATTATGATGGTTTTTGCTGTTTTTGCACAAGATGATTTACATAATTTGGATTTAATGAATGGAGACAGCGATTCGAGTGCAAATACTATAAATATAGAAAATAGAATTGTATATGTTGGCGATAGTAGAATTGCCAGTATTGAATCTAGTCTTTCAAATAATATGACCTTTGTTACTGGAGATGGATATGATTGGTTAAATAGTGACGGAGTTAATGAATTAGATGATATTTTGAAAAACAAAACGGATTCTATTGTTGTTTTTTCTAGTGGGATTAATGATTTATCTAACATAGATAATTATATTGATTTATATAAAAACTTGATAAGTAAATATCCATCAATTAGTTTTTATGTAATAGGTTTAAGCCAAATTGATGAATCTAAAGTTGAAGGTATTACTAATAGTGAAATAAATGATTTTAATAAAAAATTAAAAGAAAATTTTTCTTCAAATTATATTGAAAGTTTTACTAATTTTGATTTATCATCTAGTAGTGATGGTATAAATTATGATCAGATAGGTAGTGTAAATTTTAATGATTATGTAATTTCTAATATAAAAACTTCTGTTGGAGATGAAGAAATAATTAATAGTTCAGGAGAAAGTATATCAACTTGTGCGCTTGTTGTATCAAATAATATTTATTATAAAGTGAAAAGTCCTATGACAAAAAGCTGTAAAGTTGACGGGTGGTATAGTGATAATTCATGGGGATTAGAACCTAATTTTCATACTTTATTAAAAAAATTTATTGTGGATATGAATAAACAATGTTTTAATGAAACAATAATTAGTGGACATAGATCTTATGAAAAACAAGAATATTTGTATAAATGTTACACTACTAAATCATGTAATCATGGGAATCTTGCTGCAAAACCTGGTTCTAGTCATCATGAATATGGAATTGCAGCGGATTTAGCATATAGTCCTAAATCAACAGCGTGCATTGATTTATATCATGCGAAAGCTTCAAAATATGGATTAAAATATGCAGTAAAAAGTGAAAATTGGCATATTGAGCCAGCAAATATAAAAAAAGGTAAGCCATAGAAAGGTTTAAATATGAAAATAAAAAAAAATTTAACATTATTATTAATTCTTTTTCTTTTAACAGGTTGTTCAGCAAATACAAATATTTACTTGTATGATGATTATATTTTAGAAGACATAACAGTTTCTGATTCTATAAACGAGTATACATTTGATTCTACTGGTGATGTAAATGCTGACATTAGAGATACAATAAATATGTTTGAGAATAATTACACTTACTATGATACTAAAGAATATAGTGATAATAATAACATTATTAAAAATTATAAATACGAAATGACTTACGATAATTGGAATGATTTTTCAACTTTAAAAAAATGTTATGAAGATGCAAAAATATATGATTCTGGTGATAAAATAATTGTTAAAACGTCTAATGAATATTTGTGTGGTGAATTTTATAATGTAAAAAATGCTTTACTTACAATTAATACTGATTTAAATTTAATTAATACAAATGCAGATATTATTAATAATAATCAATATATGTGGGAAATAAATGAAAGCAATTATTTAAATCATCCTATTAATTTAGAATTAAAAAAAAATGTAATTACAACAAAAGATAATGAAGATGAAAAAAATATGGATAAATATTTAAATATGATTATTTTTGGAGTAATTATTATTATATTAATATTTGTATTAATAATTTATGATAAGATTAGAAAATCAAATAAATAGTATAGAAAAAATGTATTATTTGTTTTATAATATATTTAGTTGAAGGGATGAAACTATGAAATTTAATGTTAGTTCAAAAGATTTAATTATTTTTGTTATATTTTGTATTTTTTTGCTATTTTTATGTAGTATAGGTGTTAGTAATGCAATAAATTTGATAAATGAGGGAGAGTTTTTAGGGCTTAATCCTTTTATGGGGTTTAGTTCTAAATATATATTAGCTACATTGTTATTATTTTTTATTGTTTTGATAGCAATATTTGCTAGTGTTTCATCTTACATATTTGATAGAGAAAAAGGACCTGGTATTGGACTTCATGTTGGTGAAAAGGAAGAAAAAGGTTATGCTAGATGGTCAAAAGAGAAAGAAATAAAGAATGCTTTTAAGGTTGTAAAAGTTCCTATTGCCAATCCAGATAGTGAAGCAGCTGGTACTGTTTTAGTTAATGATGGAAAAGATATGTGGGTTGATAATGGAGAAAATCATACTTTAGTAATTGGTGCTACTGGTAGTGGTAAAACTACAAGTGTTGTTGACCCATTAGTTTATAGTCTTGCGAAAGCTAAAGAAAGTATGGTAATTACGGATCCTAAGGGTGAAATTTATAAGAATCATTCTAATTTATTAAGGGCTAGAGGTTATGATATTATTGTTCTTAATTTTCGTGATCCTCAAAAAGGTAATTGTTGGAATCCTTTGACATTGCCATATCAATTATATAAAGCAGGAAATACTGATAAAGCAACAGAGCTTGTAGATGACGTTGCACTTAATATTTTAAAAGATAAAAAGGCTCAGGATCCTTTTTGGGAAAATAGTGCAGCAGATTATTTTTCTGGTGTAGCTTTAGGTTTGTTTGAAGATGCTAAAGAAGATGAAATTAATTTAAATTCAATTAGTTATGTGACAACTGTTGGAGAAGAAAAATGCCCTCCCTCAAATTATATTAAAGAATATTTTAATATGAAGGGTGAGTCTAGTACTCCATATGTTTTTGCAAGTAATACAATTAATTCGCCAACTGAAACTAAGGGTGGAATATTATCTGTATTTAGACAAAAAATTAGATTATTTGCTTCACGTGAACAATTATCAGAAATGTTAAGCAGAAGTGATTTTAATATGCGTGATATTGGTAAAAAGCCAACTGCTGTATTTATGGTTATACATGATGAAAAAACTACATATCATGCTTTAGCTACAATATTTATTAAACAATGTTATGAAACTTTGATAGATGTTGCTCAAGAATGTGGTGGAAAGTTACCTGTTAGAACTAATTTTATATTAGATGAGTTTGCAAATATGCCACCTTTAAAAGATGTTACAACTATGGTTACTGCTGCTAGAAGTAGAGCGATAAGATTTACATTTATAATACAAAATTTTGCACAGTTAAATGATGTTTATGGTAAAGAAGATGCTGAAACTATAAGAAGTAACTGTGGTAACTTAATTTATTTATTAACTACTGAACTTGCTGCTTTGGAAGAAATTAGTAAATTATGTGGTGAGAAGAAAAGTAAAGATAAGGATAAAACTGCTTCAACTCCTCTTGTAACAGTAAGTGATTTACAAAAAATGAAAATGAATGAAGCAATTATAATGAGATCGAGATTAAGTCCTTTTAAAACTAAATTAAAACCTAGTTATGAAATAAATTGGGGTGATAAATATCCTAAAGCTGATTTTACAGAGAGAACTAAGGGTGAAATTGGTTTATTTGATTTAAAAGATTTTGTTAATAAAAGAAGAAAAGATAAAGTTATGAATGGTGTTAACAATAATCCATTTGGAGGTAATCCTTTTAGTCAAGATTTTAATCCATTTATTTCAGCTCCAAACAATACTAAAGAAAGTAGTCCAGTACCTAATCCATTTGATGGTGGTGGAGAAGTTGATGTTGATGAATTATTAAAGAAAATTGATGCTAAGATTGCTGAATTAGAAGAGGAAGAAAGATTAGAAAAAGAAAAAGCAAATGGAAAAGAAGAGCCATTAGAAATAGAAAATAAAGATATGGATAAAGTTTTAGAG
>CAKOHQ010000010.1 GCA_934085875.1 uncultured Bacilli bacterium
TTTTTCTTCGTTGCTGTGTTGTAATAAATTTTTGTTTATTGCTAATTCTTCTAATAGTTTCATATCTGGGTTTTCTAAAGTATAATACATTAATACTGTTATCATTGCAAATGATGTATTAGCGATTAAGAAACTTGGGTTTATTTTTTGTACTATAACTGTTGCCAATAGTAAGAAAACAAGTACTATGATAGGTAAATATTCTTTCTCTTTTAAATGTTTAAAATTCTTTATTATATAAAACCACATAACTAATGAATAAAATCCTGTTAAGATGAATACTACATTAACGCTTGGTCCATAAGAATATTTCATACCATTTTCATTAAAAAAGTATATTGGCAATTTATATGATAAAAACATTATTAATAAAGTATATATTGTAAATATATAACGAATTTTTTTATACTTTTTTGCATAATCAATTTTTACTCTATTTTTATTGTTTCTTGTTATTATAAAAACATATTCCATAAATTTACTAACCCATAAAATTAAAAATAATAAATAAATTTTCATAGAAATAACAAATGGTTTGAAATTAATATTGGCAGGTAACATAGTTATATATATTTCTGAAATTAACGACATAAAAGAAATCATAATGAGTTTTACAAATATTTTATTTTCGCTAGAATTATTCCAGTGTTTTTTAAATACGACAATCATTAACATTATTATGTATCCTAATGATGCAACTGACATAAATATTGTACCACTCATAAAATCACACACCCTTATTCTTATAAAATTATAGCATAAAAAAACAACACAATGTTATTTTTTTATCAATTTTTTTATGTTTTGTTCTTTTACTTTTTCATTTCCAAGATTTTCTAACAATTTAAAATCTTGTTTGTTATTTGGTGTATATGGAATAGTTTCAATACTTTCAAAATAAGTAGGTACTTCATAATCCGGTAAATCTTCTATACATTTTTGTTTAATTTTTTCCAAAACATCTTCAAATATTATACCTTCATTTAATACTATATAAGCCATTGGTACACTTATTGATTTTTCATCGTTTACTCCAACAACTACACAATCTTTTACAAATGGCAATGAAGCAATAACATCTTCGATAGTATCTGGACTAATCTTAAATGCTTCTTTTTTTATTAATCTTCTACTTCTTCCTTTAGGATAAATATAACCATCTTCATCAATGTAACATAAATCTCCCGTTTTTACCCATTCTTTTCCAGATTCATCTTTAATTTTGATTTTATTTGTCTCTTCTATATTATTTAAATATTCTACAAACATTCCATCCGTAGAAATATACAGTTCACCTATTTCTCTAGGTTGTAATATTTCTTGTGTTTCTGGATTAACAACCTTTACATTAACATTCTTCATTGGTATTCCTATGCTTCCAGGTCTATTAGCATAAACTGGTGATACAATTGAAGTACCCATTACTTCATTATTACCATAACCATTAACAATCGTTTTATCAAATTTTTGTTGCATTTTTATTAAATCTTCACTAGCAAATTTATCTCCACCAGAAACAAAAACATTTGCTCTTTTTATTCCATTCATAACTTTTTTTAATTCTTTATATTTTTCTTTTAATTCTTTTTTTGAAGAATAAGAACTGTCTTTTAATAATAAATCTATATCAGTTTCTAACTTTTCTAATTTATCATAAATATATTTATAATGTATTGGTGCTGCAAAAGATATATCAAATTTTCCTAAATCATTATAAACAGTGGATTCATCAACTAAAGGATTCATTTCTGCTTTCATAGTACTTACCATTGTAGTATAAATAGAATTTGCTAGTCCATATATTATAAATGGCGGTACAGATATATGCATTGTATGTCCTTTATATAAAGGTAAATCAGTATACAACAATTTTTGAACAACTGAATTAAAATTGTATTCTGTGTGTAATATTTGTTTAGCTTTTCCAGTTGAACCGCTTGATTGGATTATTAATGATGGTCTATCTTTTTCAAATATAACTGCATCTAAATTATTAATTTTAGTTCCTTCTCTTAAAAATTCTTTATATTTTACAAATCTTTTATCATTAGGAAATAATATTTTTTTGTTTTCACTTTTTTCCTTTAATGTAGCCATTATTTTTACTAGCGGTGATAAATAATCTTTTGGAGAGACACTAATAATTTTATTTACATCTGTTTCATCTATGATCTTTTCTATTAATGGTAAAACATCTTCGAATACTACAACCGTTTTACAATTACTATTATTTATATATTTCACTAAATCTTTACCTTTAATTCTTAAATCAATCCAAGCCATAGTAGCCCCTATTTTTGATAATGATAATAAACATTCTTCTACAATAGGCATGCTTATTGTAAGTATAGCAACTGTATCACCTTCTCTAATTCCGTTTGCATAAAAAGACTTAGCTAACATATCTGATTTTTTAAATAATTCTTTATATGAGATGTTATTTCCAAAAAAACCCATTGCATTTAAATTTAAATCATTTTTTGATTCTTCTTTTACCAAATTATACATTGTTTCATACAAATTAATTTCTTTAATAGGATTTTTTCTATGATATTTATCCCAAACAAATTCATAATTATTATTCATAATTTCCACCCCACTTAATTTGTTATATATATTATAGCAAAAAAATTATATTTCTTAAACAATGTTTAAAAGTGGCATTTTTGTGTCTAAAATAAAGAAAAAACAGATTTTATTCTGTTTCATCTACATAATAATGTCTTATTGGTATTAAATTTTCATCTAGTTCATAACAAATTGGTCTACCAGTTGGAAGTTCTATATTCATTATTTCTTCATCACTTACATTGTCTAAATATTTTATTAAACCTCTTAAACTATTTCCATGAGCTACTATAATTACATTTTTATTATTTAATAAGTCTTTTTTTATATCACTGTTCCAATAATCAATAACTCTATTAATTGTATCTTGTAAATTTTCTGTAGTTGGTAAATCTTCTTTATTTAAGTCTTTATATTTTATATCATTTCCAGGATATCTTTCATCATCTAAAGAAAGTGCAGGGGGTTTTATAAACATGCTTCTTCTCCATAATTTTACTTGTTCATCACCATATTTTTTACGAGTTTCATCTTTATTAAGTCCTTGAAGTGCACCATAATGTCTTTCATTTAATTTATATGATTCTTTTATTTCTATATTAGTTTCATCTAATTCTTCTAAAATATATTTTAGAGTATCTTGTGCACGTTTTAGAAGTGATGTATAAGCAATATCAAATTTATAATTTTTTGATTTTAAAATTTTTCCTGCTTCCTTTGCTTCTTTAATACCATTTTCAGATAAATCTACGTCTGTCCAACCAGTAAACTTATTTTCTAAATTCCACATACTTTGTCCATGTCTAACAATTACTAATTTAATCATATCTATCCTCCGTATATATTATATAACTTATTCATTACCTTTTAAACTACTTACCATATCTATTTTCTTAATTTTTTTAGATAATATAAGCGATACTAAATATGATACTAAGAAAGTTCCTATAGTTGCTATTATGTAAGTTGTTGGTTTTATATACACATTGAAGTCAAAATTATCATCTAGACATTTTTTAAATAGCCAACTTGTTAAGTAATATCCACTTGGTAATCCAATTAATATCGATATAATAGTTATCCATATGTTTTGTTCTATGAATATATTTTTTATTTGTTTGTCTTTAAAATTGTATAAATCTTCAAATTGTAAATTTATGAAACGGTTCATGCTGTTTAATATTCCTACTGCACAAACTATTAAAGTACAACATCCTACTATACCAATAACACCTGTTATTGTTCTTATTTTATTTCTTATTATATCTTTAATATTCTATTTAGTAGAGAAAGGTAAGTGCTTGAATATACCTTTTGTAGTAATATTTAAATTTTTATTTTTTACTTTTGGAAGTTCATTTCTTAATGATTCTGCTGGGATAGTTTATCAATATTTAATGATAAAAAAGAAGTCTTTATAGAGGGTTTTAAAGAGTATTCAAATAGCATTATGTTCCCTATATTAGATATAATTAAGAATAATATAATAAGTTTTGATAATGTAGAGGAATTGTTAGATACTATGCTTAATTTGTTTATAAAAAAACATACTTTATCGAAAAAACTCATGAAGAGATGATTGCTCTAACTCACATAGATTCTGATATTGCTGATATTTATCATAATAATGAGATTCATTGTCATGAAATTGTTTTTCATAAACATGAGTCGATAAATTATAATGTTATGAAAAAGGAAGTTATTAGTACAATTTGTTATTTGTTAGATAAAAAAAGATATTAAGTTTGAAAATTCTTGATATCTTTTATAATAAATTAAAATTATACATATTGCTTTTAAAATTATTTATTTTTGTTTTTCTTTGATAAATAATAAATTCCACCTGAAATACCACCTAATACTGCTAATGGACCAATTGGATTTGTTGATTCTTCTGTTGTATTTTCATCCGATTCATTGTTTTCATCATTAGTTATATATTCACAACTGTTATCATCCTCAGTGGCTTCGGAATCATAATTAGTTGCATTTTCATCCGTGCAACCATATTTTGTATAAGTGCATGACCCATCATCTTTATTGGCATTTGAATTATAATTATTTGCAGATGAATCTGTACAACCATAAATTGTGTATTTACAACTTCCATCATCCACATTAGCATTACTATTATAATTGTCTGCTTTACTATCTGTACAACCATATACATCTGTTTGTTTTACAGTCTCGGTGTATGAACTGTAAGATTCACAGGTACACGTTGGACTATATGTTCCATCATTACATATTTGTCTGCCATTAGAACCACATCCTGCTACTCCTCCATGATGAGAACAACAACCTCTTCTTGCAAATACATTAACTGGAATAATTGTTAAACAAATTAATAATACTACTTTTTTCTTCATTTTTACTACCCTTTCTACATCAAAAAAGTGCCAGCACAAAACTTATTAAATAAGCCTGTACTAGCACTTGTTTAATTAATTATATTATAACATCAAAAATTTAATTTTTGAAAAAATTTTGCTCAGTTTTATTATTAAATATATAATTTTAAATGAGTTGTAAGGTTTGACTATTTTTTCTTCTTGAATATTTTCTTTTAACAATTGTAATAAAAAATAAATGATGTTATTATAGTATTAAGGATAGTGGTCGAAGGTATGAATAATAATAGTAATAATGAAGAAGAAATTGAACGTTTTACACTAGAACTTCCAAAACTTAAAAGTGAAGTATTAGAAGAATTAGGGACAGCAGAAAAAACTAGAGTTTTTGATTATAAATTATTTGAAAAAGAATTGAAAACGGAAGAAGAAAAAATTAATACTAGCAAAAAAGAATATAAAAAGAAAATCTTTAAATTTTTAATTCCTGTGTCTTTACTTTTTTTAATTTTTGTGTCTATTATATTACAAAGTAATATTAGTTATAGTTATAAATTAAATCAATATGAAGAAGATACTATGTCGTATGATAAAAATATAGATGCAACTGTGAAAATATATTCTGAAGGAAATTTATCTGATAACAACGCAAATAATGCTGCTGATAATTTAGTAAGTTGTATTAATTCTAAAATCGATGTAAATAATATTCCTACTAATGTACAAAACGTTATAGATAAAATAAATGATTTTTATAATGAATCTGCTAATCATTTTGCTTTTGCTTATAAAGATTTACATACTGGTTTTATTGTAACATATAACGAATCTCAACAAGTTTTTACTGCAAGTACTATTAAAGCACCTACTGATTTATATATTTATGAAATGGCTAGCCTTGGTAAAATTAATTTAGATGATGAAATGACTTATACTAGCAAATACTTTAATCCTAAAAGTGGAAAGTTAAAATATAATGAATTTAATACTATATATACAGTAAGAGAACTTTTAAGATTGTCAACTGTTTATAGTGATAATGCGGCACATAATATGTTAGAAGATAAATTCGGTAGAGTAAATATGCTTAATTTTTGGAAAGAAAAAGGTACGGAATATATATTTACACAAAATACAAATTGGGGTGTTTTAAATGCACATGATGCTATTATTTATATGGAAGAATTATATAGATTTTATTTAAATAATGAAAAATATGGTAAAGAAATAATGGAAAACTTTAAGAATGCTTCTCCTAAATTTATTGAAGGGAAAAATGATTATTTAGTAGCAAATAAAAGTGGATGGGGTAATACATCTATACATGATGTTTCAATTATATTTGCTGAGAATCCTTATGTAGTTGTTGCGTTATCTACACTTGGAAAAACAAATATATATAATGCTTATTTTGATAAAGTAAATGATTTGGCTTATGAACTTCATACTGAGTATTGGAAATATAAAACTGAGTCTTGTAGTAATATTAAGCAATATTAAAACATCATGACTAGATGTTTTTTATTTGCTATATTTCTTAAATATTATTATGTTTTCTATCATTTAAGGAATTTTTATTATTTAAGATAATAAAAAATGAGAGCTCACGCTCTCTTCAGGGGGTTTTGGTTGATTGGTACTTTTATGGTTAAAAATGCCCTTTTTTGTTGAAAAAACGCCTATAATTTGATGATGTTTTCGTAATTAACCGGCTTTGTTTAATAACATCGTACCTAAATCGTACCTAAAACCAAAATTGAGCAATTCAATATGCAACGTAAAGAAAACAATTTTTTGATAAGAAAAAAGCCAGGAACTAACCTGGCTTTGTTAATCTATTTTATTTGAGTTTAATAGTTTATTTAATGAGTCATGATAGCTTTCCCACTTTGGGCAATGTTCATACATCATTCTTTTAAAATTATCATTGTGTTTCTTCTCGATTAAATGAATCAATTCATGTGTAACAACATATTTAATTTCTGAATCACTCTTTTTGCCTAATTCTACGTTAAATAATAATTGTTTACTATCTTGATTACAACTTCCCCATTTATTTTTCATTTTCCTAATGGAGTACGAATTTGAATTAACACCAATTTTTTTTTCAATTTCTTGCACAAATATATCAAGTTTATCTTTTAATAATACCTTATAAAATTGATTCATTATTTTCTCTTTATTTTCAAGACTTGACGACTTCCTTACATACATGTAAACATTCTTTTTATCTTTAATCTCAACTTTGGGTGTATTTGAATCTACAACATTTAATATATATCTTTTACCATTGATATAATGATCTTCGCCAGAAATATAAAGTCTTTTTGACATTCTTTCTTGATCCTCATACTTTGACAATTGAGATTTAATCCAATTATCTTTAGATATTATCATTCTTTTAACAGTTGTTAGTTGCATTCCTTTTGGCACAGATGCTTTAATTGTTAAATCAGGATACACCTTCAAATTAATATGTTTTACATCTTTTCTCTCAATAATAATTTCATGATCATTAATTAGCATTCTAATATCCTCTCGTATTCTTCCATAAATTAAATACTTCTTCAACTATACTTTCATCATCAACCAACTCACTGATACACATTTTCGCTTCTTTTTGTTTCATTTTTGTATCCATGAAGTCATAAGGTATCATTTCAGACATTTTTGAAGAAATTATATGGGTTTTATCTTCGTCTTTACCAAGTATATCATATAATCCTCTAAGACGGACAGAATTAATTGATTTTGGATATTCTCCGCTCTTCTCAGGCGATTTAACCTTTTTAACTAACTCTACAAGTTTCTTAATATATTCTTGATAATCTAAAGCTTGTTCATTCTTTATTTGAACTAATTCTTGAAGAAGTTCCGACATTTTACTATAGTATCTAGGATTCAAAGATTCATTTTCAATTATAGTTGAAGCAATATTTGCTTCTATGGCTAATGCTAAAGCTTTTTTATCCTTTTTTATTTTTTCAGGAAGAACTTCTTTTGCTTTATCAATTCCACTTGCTTCAATAACATCTAATAATGTGGCTTCTTCTAATTTAAAATTAAAATCAGATTCCTCAGCATCTATATAATTATCAATCATATATCTCATTGAGCTATCGTAATTTTTTAATTCAATATAGTCTCCAGCAGCTTTCATAACAATAACTTTAGCATCAGTATAAAACTTAACATCATTCTTTATACTTTGAGCTTGCTCTTTTGAATATCCTGCTTTTGTCATTTCATCTGCAATATTTGAATAAGCAATAATCAGATCGGATACTGCATCATAAAATTCAATTCTTCTTGGCTCAGTATCCTTATAACTATCTTCGATAGATAATTCATCAGCCACAAAATAGTGAATAAAATCCACGGTTTCTTTTGGATTATCAACCGGATCACAGATAACCTTTACTATTTTTAATGCCTTTTCTAATCTTTCTTTTGCAAATTCTAATCTGTTTTTTAATAACCCTGTAATATCATCAGAATCAAAATTTTCGAATGCGCCTGTAGTATAATCTTCAACTGCACCTTCAATACATTCAAACAAGTTTTTATAGTCCACAATATAGCCTAAATCTTTTGTCTCATCATCCAATCTGTTAACACGGCATATTGCTTGGAATAAACCATGATCTTGCATATGCTTATCAATGTATAAATAACTTGCAGATGGAGCATCAAAACCAGTTAATAATCTATCAACCACTATCAATAATTTCATTTCTGAAGGGTTATTAATAAAATTATAAATAGCATCATCTTCAAAACAGATATCGTGTGGATCATTTTCATTATCGCTTCTTAATTTAGAATATTTATTTTTATCCCACATTTTATTATAAATGTCAAAAATCTTTTGTTTATCAGAAAGAGTAAACTCTCCATCTTCTTCTCCACGAATATAACCTGTTGTTGGATAATATGATGATACTATTGCACATTTTTTAAAATCTAGAGATTGAAATATTTCCCAATATTTACATGCCTCTAAAATTGATGAAGCTACAAGCATAGCAGTTCCTTTACCGTCATGTAATCTAGGTATTTTTTCAAAATCAAAAATAATTTCCTTTGCAATTTCTAAAAGTCTACCCTTAGAGCTTGTTACTTTTTGAAGAGTTCCCCAACGTTCTTTTAATCTTTGCTTTGCAAAATCATTCAATCCAGAAGTCTTTGCATCAAACCATTCATCTATCTTTTGAGGATTAGTAATTTTTTGCTCTACGCTTCTAGCTTCATATGACAAATCACACACTACGCCATCATCGACAGCTTGATTAAATTTATACGTATGAATATATCTGCCAAATTGTTCAATTGTTGTTTTTTTAGATTTTTTTAATAATGGGGTACCAGTAAAACCTATAAATGTAGCATTTGGTAATAAACGTTTCATCTCTTTGTGTAATAATCCGGCTTGAGATCTATGACATTCATCAACTAATACAAATAGATCTCCTTTTGCTTCAAATTCATTAGTTTTGTATTTTTCCAAATCCTTAATATACTCTGCATATTCCTTGTCAGAATCCTCATCTATTGAAGCACCAACTTTATGAATTAAAGAACATATAAGATTACCCGATTCATAATTATTTAAAGAATGAAGTAAGTCAGAACAACTACTTGCACGATGAATATTTACCTCACCAGTATTTATAAAAACATCTTTTATCTGCTTATCTAATTCTTTTCTATCTGTAAATATAACTACACGAGAATTTGTCATATTAGATAGTATCCATTTTGCAATAATAACCATTGATAATGATTTACCTGATCCTTGTGTGTGCCAAAAAACTCCACCTTCATGTTTTTTAGCAAATTCTCTAACATTAACTGCTCCAAAGTATTGATTATATCTTGGAACTTTTTTTATACCACCATCATAAATAATAAAGTTATTAATAATGTCTAGAATTCTTTCTTTTTCAAAAATTGATACTATTTGTTGATCTATTAACAACCAACTTTTATCAATCATACAATTAATTTTTTCATGAATAGTACCCATAGCTTGAATATCCTCTTGCCAATTTAAATAATATTTAGCAGGAGTTTTAATAGTACCATATCTTAATCCTTCTGAATCATTTCCTGCAATAACTAATTGAATTGTAGAAAAGAATCTCTCAATAAATTCAGGTTTTTGATTATCCAAATTTTGTCTTATACCCTCATTAATTGAAACTGTACTTCTTTTTAATTCTATAACTGCTATAGCAATACCGTTTATATATACAACAATATCTGGTCTTTTTTCACTATTACCATTTATGGTAACTTCTTCTGCAATATAAAAATCATTATTTTCATAGTTATCAAAATCAATATAATATACTTGTTTCGTTTTTTCATCAACAGAAATATTTAACTCTTTACCATACTTTAATATATTATAGAATTCTTTATTTACTTCGTATAAAGATTTTGACTCATTATGAGCAATACTTGATAATTCTTGAACTGCTCTAATAGCTATATTTTCTGGATAATTTTTTCTCAAATATTTTAATAGAAGTTCTTCCTCAATATTGGAATTATTAGTTCTTTCTTCTAAATTACCAAGATATTTATAATCAAGTAATTCACTATTGCAAAAAACTTCATCAATCAATCTTCTTTGAGTTTTTATTTCTAAATCATTAACCTTACTCAATTAAACTCACTTCCTAACCTAAAATATTTGACATTGATCCTAATTTAATCAAATTATATTTTTCTTGTTTTAATTCAATTAATTCTATATTTTCTGACATTAATTCTAATAATTCACTTATTTTTTCTTGAACTTTCTTTTCTTTAGGAATCTTTATTTTTATATTACTAATTGATTTGCCATATAAATGAATGATTGTTGTTCCTTGAGCAACTTTTTCAACTTCATCTTGTAATGCGTTTGTAAATAAATAAGCAATATACTTTGGATCATAATTTTCTTTAATCCTTAATATATTAATATCCCCACCCAATAAAACATCATCCAACGCTATTACACTAGCTTTAGCAAGATCACGGCCTACAGTTGTAGTTGAACCTGGTATCAAGATATCGCCTTTTTTTGAAAGTATATTAGTTTTAACATTTGTATAACTTTCTACATCCTTAATTACTTCATCATAAGTTGTAAATAACTCGCCATATAATATACATTTATACTTGCCATCTGAAGTAATGTCCTCTTTAGCTAATCCACTACCTTTAGAAATTGAAGTGCATATATTGCCTATAGTAGTTTCTATATAATCATTATCTAACCCTTCAAATTCAATTTCGCCATTTAATATAGTATTAATGCTAATATTATTTTCTTTATTTAAATATCTATTTATTATTTTTTCAACTTCATTTTGTCTAGAAGAAATATCACTTAAAGTTCTTTCATAATTATTAACTATTTTTATAATATAATCTCTTAAAAATGTTTTTAAAGACATCATATGATTTTCAAATAAATTATAAATACCACTAAACCATTTATCATTAACAATAATGTCTTTAATTGTTTCTTCGTCTAATTCTTCATATTTATTTTTTATTAAATTATTAATATTTAGTTGCTTATCTTTGATTATCTTCTTAATGACCTTTTGTTCCTTTAAGTTGTTTAGCAATTCATTAAGAATAATTATATTTTCTTCATCTTCTATTTTAATTTTGTCTTTAATTGCCTTTTCTCCAGTTTTGTCATCTTCTTTGAAAATCATTTCATCTCCAGTATTTTCACCAACTAGCTCTTCAAAATCACTTTCTAACTTTTTTAATTCACTTTCTGATTTTTCTAAATCAATTTGTAAGTCATTAAAATATCTAGCAATTATATATTTTTTTGGTAATAAATCAGAATCAAATACATTTAATTTTGGCTTACCATTTTTATCCAATTCATATACAATTTTAGGATACCAACCATTTTCAACAATATAGTGAAAATCGTCTTTCATTGTTTCGTTATAAAATTGCATCAAAAATTCATAAGCATCATACTCTTGAATTAATCTATCACCTTTAAATACATCTAACATTTCATTAGATAAGAAGTTAATTAATTCTTTAATCTTCGATTCATTGTTAATATTAACAAGTGTAGATTTTGAAGTATTAGACCACTTTTTAAATCTTGTATCTATTTCACTCTCATATGTTCTAATTTCATCAGATTCTTCAATTAGTTGTTTGACTGTATCTTTTGAAACTTTTAAATCATAGTAGCCTTCTCTTAGATTAGATTTAAATAAACTATTTTTCAAAGAAGGAGCAATCATCCAACAATCATTTAATTTATTTAAATTGTATTCGGGTATACCACCTAACAAATGTGATGAAACATCTTGAATATCATCGTTATTTATTGGTTCAATATACCTAGGAATATTCAAATTATACTTTTCTTGCTCAATTGCTTCAATTTCAACCATAGATGAATAATGAGGGATTTCTGTTTTATTAATGTAAGTATCAACTATTTTTTTAATATCTCTTTCTCGTAGTTTATTTTTATTTCCATCTTTAACATAATCCTTACCAGCATCAATTATAAATATATTTTTTCTATTAGCTGCATTCTTTTTATCTAATATTAAAATACATGCTGATATACCAGTACCATAGAATAAATTTGGAGGTAAGCTAATGATTCCTTCAATATATCCATTTTTTATCAATCTTTCCCTTATAGCAGCCTCTTGTCCACCTCTAAATAAAACTCCATGTGGAAGTATAATTGCACCTCTACCATTATCTGGATCCATAGAAGTTAACATATGTAGTAAAAAAGCATAATCAGCGCAACCATCAGGTGGGAAACCTAAAGTAAACCTATCATATTGTTTTTCCATACCTGAGCTCCATTTTTTTACAGAAAAAGGAGGATTAGCTACACAATAATCAAATGTTTTTAGTCTACCATTTTCAATAAATTGAGGTTTTGTTAATGTATTATCAGATTTAATAACAGCAGTAGGATTACCATGCAAAAACATATTCATAACTGATAAACCAGCAGTGCTATTATCTTTTTCTTGACCGTATAAATTTACCTTAACATTTGATGGAGCTTCAGCTCCTGCTTTTAATAAAAGAGAACCAGATCCGCAAGCCATATCGTAAACATATATTTGACTTTTCTTTGTATTATTAATACCAATTACTTTTGCCATCACTCTCGATACTTCAGATGGTGTATAAAATTGTCCTTTACTTTTTCCGGCTTCAGATGCAAATTTCTTCATTAAATATTCATATGCATCACCTAAAATATCATCATCGTCAGCACGATTATTACTAAAATCCAATTCTGGATCCTGAAATATACTAATCAATCCTGTAAGGGCATCTATTTTATCTTTACCTTTGCCTAATTTAGTATCATCATTAAAGTCTACAACATCAATAACATTTTCTAGATCATTCTCTTCAGCTATTTTCTTTAATATTTCATTGAATTTTTCACCAATATTAGTCTTATTTTTTAAGTCTATCATTGTGTTAAAGTTTGCATCATCAGGAACTGTTATTATCGAATTTTTCTTTTTATAATACTTATCAGTAATAACTTTCATAAATAGTATTATTAAAACATAATCTTTATATTGAGTTGCATCCATTCCACCCTTGCTTCTAAGAGTATTACAACTATCCCATAATTTACTATATAAAGCACTTTTCTTTACTGCCATTTTACTACCTCCGTTTAATTACATGAATTTTAATAAATTGTTATTTAAGATTAAATATTTCTAACAACTTAGAAATCATATTATCTTTTCTTTTTACATAATATTTTTCAAAATTGTATAAATCAGTTGATTCTTTTTTATCGCTATACAAAACTTTATTACCAGCATTTACCCATTCTGTTAATGGCTCACGATTTTTAGATTCATTTTCACTACCCTCCAATAATTGTAAATTTGGTAGTGTGTTTCTTAATTCTTTCCATTGTAATATTTTTTCATTGCTTATTTTTTTATCATCTAATTCATCAAAACTAACATATGGATGAACATGATCTTGATGAAATTTTATTTGTCCTAATTTTAGATCAGGATACAACAAAGTCAAAAGATAGAAAGTATATAAACCCTTTTCTTTATCCATATAAGATACTACGTCTTCTTTAGATATTTTAAATTCTCTATCACCAACTAAATGAACATCTTTAAATATATTAGTGTTGAACGGCATCTTAGAGCAGTTATATTTATCAATTGCCATTCTTGTATTAGTTAATGCAGAGTTTGATGCAACACCATATATATTCTTTAAAAATGAAATAGCTAAATAGATTCTTAAGCCTTCAACACTTTCTTTTTTATTAGACCCACCCTTATATATGTAATATATATATGGAATTATTGCATTATAAGAAAGAATATTATCATTTGAATATCCTAATTCAACTAAAGAATCTACTGCCTTTTCAATTGCTTCAGATATTTGTTGAAAATTATCTCTTATATAATCAATTTTATCTTTTTTAAAAGATTCCACCTTCATATTTACTGATGCATTCGATAATACTAAACAAGTTCTCATAACAAAATCTTTAGAAAAATTAAATTTATCACCTTTGTTGTTAATTTTCTTAATTAGTTTTTCAATTATTTCTCTTCCGCCATTCCAATCTAACAACATTGTAGAGAATAATAAATCTGGTTTAGATAATGGTGTACCACTTGAGTTTAATCTTACAAAAATATTTAGTACATCATCATAATTAGTGTCTTGTATAGTTAAGTAATGGATAATAGGTGGATTTTCTAAGTTAATCATTTCCCAGAATTTTGTTAAATTATTTATTTGATTATCAATTAGATTATTATTATTTGAATATCTTATTATCTCAGCTAATTTTTCAAATTGTAACACCTTTGAAACTTCAAACCACAAATTATCTTCTGGAACTTTTGTAACATCAAAAAATTTAAATAATGGAATTTTATTATCTTGTTCATCATCTACTAATCCAACTGCATCTAAGTTAAAAAATAATTTTTTTTGTGGAAAAGCAGAATCTGAACTCCACCATAAATATGGCAATTTATATGCTAATGACCCTTGCAACCCAATATATAGTGACGATAATCTTTGCTGACCATCAAGAACAATATAATAACTATCATAATTAGATGCTATCTCTGAAGCCTTTTTATTATCTTTGTTATCTCTTTCATGAAAGTCTTTTATAAAATCATATAACACAAGTTCATTATCATTTATATCTTTTTTTGTTGTTTTCCAAAATAATAGTGTTCCAATTGGATAACCTACAAAAATTGATTCAAACAATTTTTCAACTTGTTTTTCTTTCCACACAAAGCCTCTTTGTATTTCTGGCAAATACATTTCTTTATTATTTATTTTCTTTATAACTTCTCTAATTGATATAGTTTTATATTCCATTATTTTTCCACCCATCCCTACAAATATAATTATAACATAAAAATTGACAAAAATTGACTTTTGACACCTAATTAGGCCTACAAAATTTAAAATTTGTTAAATAAAACTTGTAATTTTTTAATATTTAAGTGATTAATACAACAAATTGGAGGTGTGTATGATTAGAAAGACTACTAATGGTGATATTAGTGAAGAAGAATTTAATACAATATTAAAACCTTTTTTAGATAATTATGATGAGTATATTGAAAGCTATATTATGCCTGAAGTAATTGCTTATTATATTGCTAATTCATATTATAGAAACGCTATGTATGAAGGCTCTTTTTTACAACATTATAATTCTGCTAAAGATTTAATTAATATGTTTGGTGAAAGCGAAGAAAAAGTAAAAGCTGAGGTTTTTAAATTATTACGAGTTAAATATGCTTTAAGTATCACTAATGAGAATCCTTTAGAAATTAAAAAAATTGAGTATTAGTTGTTTGCTCTAATACTCTTTTGTTTGATATGTTTTCCAAAAAACTCACGGAAAACTTATAATTGTGTGAATATAGGTGGGCTGTGGGTGGAGAAAAAAATATTATTTTTAATTGTTTACTCCCCGGGGGGGATCTATTATTTCTAATAATTGTTCTTTGGTTATTAATCCTTTTTCAGCTTGATGGTGATGATATGTACATAATGTTATTAAATTATCACTATCTAATCTTTTTGAATAATCAACATTTATTGAAATTATATGATGAACTTGTAAATTGTTATATGTATATATGTTGTTCTTTAAACATACTTGGCAGAGATTCTTATCTCTTCTTTTTATTTGTTCTCTTTTGTTTATCCAAGCATTAGTATTTCTAAATGAATTAGCTTTAGTATTCTTTTTACTCGGATATTTTCTTTTGCACATTTTATCTTCTTGATGGATTCCACCACATACGTTACAAGTTCTTAACATGATTCTATCCTTAATGTTTCTTTATTATTAATTTGAGGTTTAGATTTTATATATTCATTCATGTCATCTAATAAGAATTGTGGTATTATTCCTTTTTCTATCCATCTTATTGCTTTATCATAATTTCTATTAGCTTGTTCATCAGTTAATTCTTGAATTCCTTTTTTAAAATATCCATCATCATACATTTTATCAATTATAGATAAATAATAACTGTTATTTACATTCTTTGATTTATCTAATATATCGTGTACTGTAGGCATAAATGATTTTTCTTTACATATTTCTATTATTGTCTTTTTAAATACATCTGGTTTGATATCTTTTAACATTTCATACCATATAATAAAATCATCATTGTTTAAATCTTTATGATAACAAGTGTATAGTATTTTCATTCCTTCTGCAAAATCTAATTTATCCATTTTTATTATTATCCCTTATTGCTTTTGCTTTTTGAATATCTGCTAATGTTATATCTTTTATTGTTTTAGGTTCGTTTTTTTGATATAAATATCTTTCAAATTTTGATCCTAATAGTGTTTCTGGTCTAAGATATGAACTCATTTTAGGATTATTAATCCATTCTAAAGTTTTTTTATCTATTACTATTTTTATATCTTCAATTTTATATTTATTTAAGATATTATTAATTAATTTTTTATATTCATCTATTAATACATATTTTGAGTTTGTTTTAAAATTAAAATAATCTATTATTTCTTGATATTTACTATCATCTATTTTTATTAATTCTTTTTTATTAGTTATAAGTTCTAATTTATTATTATTTATATCTATATTTGTCTTACCTTTTGGCTTACAATTATTCTTACATTTATCCCTACTATTTTTAGCTCGATATTCTCTCATTTCCATAGCACCTACTGTAGTTTGATTCGTTAATACTAATGCATCTTCTATGTAATATGTATTTCCACTTTTTTCTATCATTTCTGTATCTAAAAAGTAATCAACACTCTCTTTTACTAAATCTATAGAATGCCCTGTTTCAATTGATAATTCTTCTATTGTATATGGTATATTCTTCTTACCTATTTTTTTAATTAATTTTCCATCTTTATTTATAGCTTTAAATATTAATTTAAAATATAAGATTATCATTTCATATCCATTTTGTTTTTGTTGTAGATATCTTATTACATCACTATCAAAGAAATTAGATTTTAACATAAAGTAATAATATTTTTCTTTATTATATTTCGCCATTTTTTGATTTATTAATTGTTACTAAAAAATCTAGATTAATTTTAAAGTATTCAATTACCTTTTCCATTGGAACTAAATTATTAGGAAGTTTTAATCCTTGATCTATTATATTTCTTTCTATTTCATTTTTTATGTTTCTAGCTTTATTTCTACCTAACGCACCTATTTTCATTATATCTTGTATTGTAGCCCACTGCTTATTTAGTAGCTCCAGCATCTCATCTGCTTGAATTATTGTTTTGCTTTTCATTTTTAAATCTCCTTTTATTTTCTTATTAAAGTTTACCAGACTCTTCAATTACGATGTTTTCGTAACTTAAAATTATAAAAAAATATATCGATACTGCATGATATAAAATTCTATTTACTACATACTTCATTTACTTCTTTACTACTACATCTAAATTTTCTTCGCGCTCTTGATTGATGCAATTTTATTATATCTTCCTTATTATTAAATAATATGCTATCAATATCTACATCATATACTTGTATTATCTTTCTTATTAAAGGAATCTTAGGCATAGTCTTATGTTGTTCTATTGCTCTTAGTCTGCTTGTTGGTATACCTATTTTCTTAGCTGCATCATCAATACTCATATTTAAGTGCACACGAATTGCTCTTAACGTAGCCTGCACAATTTTAACCTCCTTCATATTTTAATAATATTACAAAAATTTTTAATTGTAAATAGAAATTACGAAAGTTTCATAATTTTGCTTGTAACTTTTCGTAAATTAAGTTATACTTATATTAGAGGAGGTACGATATGAATAGTAGAGATATATTTATAAATAACCTTAAAGCTATTATGAAAGAAAGAAAAGTTTCAAGAAGACAACTTGCTGAAGGTTTAAACATTCCTTACACTACTCTAACTGATTGGTGTACAGGTAGAATATTTCCACGTGTTGAAAAAATAAATTTAATTGCTGATTATTTTAATATTAAAAAATCTGATTTAATCGAAGAAATAACTGATGAAGATGATGATGCTTTATATGATGATGTAGTTAAAGTTGATGTTTTTTCAAAATTATTTTTAGATTCTGTTTGGTGTTTAAAAAATGAATCATTTAAAATTGATGAAGAATTAATACCTCCAGAATGGATAAAGAAGCAGCAAAGTTATTTTGGATTAATAATGAATGATAATTCTATGGATCCTGAATTTCATAAAGATGATTACTTAATTATTAGAGAATGCAAAAAAATGGATAAAGATGGCTTCTATTGTATTTTAGAAAAAGACTCTGATTATGCAAAAATAAGAAAGTTAATACATATTAATGATGGAATAATGGTAATGCCACTTAATATGGATGATAAGACTCAACCTAAAACTTATTTAAAAGGAACTCTAGAATTTGAGTCCTTAAGAATTATTGGTATTGTAGTACAAGTTAAAAGAAAATATATATAAAAAAAGACCACTGCTGGAACAGTGATCAAATGAAAAATCCCTAATTAAAAAGTCTGGTAAACTTTAATAATTATAATAAATATAATTTTGGAGATTTCTCGTATATAATTATATCATTAATTGGGGATTTACACAAGAAAGGACGTGTAAATTGTGCCAATATATAAAGATAAAAAGACTACTAAAGATGGTAGATGTTGGTATTTTAAAGTAAATTATACTGATGCTTTTGGTAAACCTGATCAATATAAATCAAAAAAGTTTGCAACAAAAAAAGAAGCAATTGATGCTGAAAGGATGTTTATGGTTACTTCTACTGATAAAGTTGAAGATAATAACATGACATTTAAAGATCTATATGATGAATTTAGAATGCATAATGATGAAATAATGAAAGCTACTACATTATGTGGTTATAGCTATAAAGAAAAATATATCGAATGTTTCTTTCCTGTAAAAATAAAAGATTTTAACATTATGCAATTTGAACAATGGAAAAGAGACATTAATAAAGCAGGTATATCTTTACGTTATAAAAATGATATTTATAAATTTCTTAGATCAATTCTTAACTTTGGTGTTAAATGGCATGGATTTAATTTTAATAATGTTTATAACAAAATGACAAAGTTCCAAGATCCTAATGAAAGAA
Organism: uncultured Bacilli bacterium; assembly: GCA_934085875.1. Classification (GTDB taxonomy): domain Bacteria; phylum Bacillota_I; class Bacilli_A; order RF39; family UBA660; genus UMGS1124. The sequence continues at coordinate 19,600 of CAKOHQ010000010.1, forward strand.
GAAAAGAAATGTCTTACTATAACTACGAAGAATTCAAAAAGTTTATTTCTTATGAAGAGGATCTTAGATGGAAATGTGTATTTGAAATTTTTTATTATTGCGGACTACGTAAAGGTGAATTAAAAGGTTTAACTTGGAAAGATATTTATTTCGATAAAAAGGTGTTATCCGTTAACAAACAAATTACCCAGTTAAATAACCGCACAAAGTTCGAATTTTCGGATACAAAAACAAAAGATAGTTATCGTATTGTTCCTATCACTAAACTCCTTCTAAACGACCTTAAAATGCTCTACGAGCAGTGTAAAAAGGAATATTGTAACTTTAACGATGATTTCTTTGTTGTATCTGACGCAAGACCTATTAGTGATACCACAATATATGATAGAAGAACTTTAATAGCAAACAAAGCTGGATTGAAATTAATAAGATTACATGACTTTAGACATTCATGTGCATCATTGTTAATTAATAATGGAGCTAATGTTACATTAGTAGCTAAATTTTTAGGACATACAAAAATCGAGGAAACGTTAAATACATATTCACATATGTTTAGTACAGCACTCGATAATGTTGTTAGTATTATAGATAGCTTAGAATAAAAGTTATCTTTTTTCATATAAAAAGCCTCTTTACAGAGGCGCACTTAAAAAGTGAAAAACCACATAATGTGCACTAATTAAATGTACTAATATTATATTCAAATATCATTTTTTTATTCTTATACAAAGCAAAAACTAGCTTGCGCTAGTCTTTGAAAACACTTCTTCCACATATGTATAAACATACATGCATTAATTAAATGTAATTAAATTATATACTTTTATTGTCATTTTGTCAATATTTCTGTTGATGTTTCTACAACATTTTTGTCAACTTTTTGCAATATTATTTGTTCTTATTATTTAAATAAATAGTATTTAGATATTGCTTTCTTAATCTCATTATAATCATTTTTAGTTATTATTGCTAATTTATTCTTTGCAAAATATGGTGCCAGTATTCTTTTTGAACTTAAATTCATCATATTTTCTATCTTTGCTGTTCCTTCTGCCAAACATTCTAAATCGTAATGAAAATAATATTTATCAGATCTTCTTTTTGTAGTCAACGGAATCATTGTCCATAAATTTTTATCGCTTGTTGGTCTCCATAAAATTGCAGGTCTTAACTTTCTCAATTCACTTCCAACGCCTACGCCAAAATCAACCCAATAAATTGCCTTTTGAATTAACTTGTCTGTTTCTACGTCTTTTTGATTAATAACAAATTTATCTCTACACCATTTTATATAGCTTATACCATCAATATCATTTTTTATATTTTTATTTAAAAATTGAAGTAAAGAATTTTTACTTTCTTGTAATACTTTATTAAAATCACTTGAAGATAATTTAACTGGTTCCCCTTTTTTATATATGCATCTATTCATTTTTGAACGATTATAATCTGCAACTTTGTTTACATCTACATATTTTTTTATTGAATTACAATAAATACAACCAGATTTTTCTTTTGAATATACTGGCATTCCAACATAATGATTTGCGGAAATATCATAAATAATTAATACCCATTCTTTTTCAACTTTTTCATTTGTTTCATAGATTTGTTTAAAATTAATTGTTAATACGTTCATCTTCTTCATCACCAGTTACTTTCTTTCAATTATAAAATTATATTTTTGATAAGTTGATGAAGAATATTCGATCATTTTATCTTTTGCTAATTTGTACACTACAAAACTTTTTGGATATACATTTTCTAACTCAATTTTATAATCAATTGTTTTTAATATTTTTTCATAATATCTATTATCAACCATCCACTCATAAGCTTGTCGATCTGCTGCTTCTTCAATTTCAGAATCATCGTCAAAAGAAATAAGATTAGTTGCTTTTGCCTGATTAAAATCTTTTTTACAATGTGCTAATTCATGCAATAAAGCAAAATATATGTCAGCTATTCTACTATGCTTATATGTTATATATATTGATGGTACTTCTTTATGAACCTTAAAAGCTCCTCTTATTCGAGAACCAGGGATATCCTCTTGTATAACAAGAGCAATACCATTTTTGTTAAATTCGTCTATTAATATTTTTTCATCAAAAATATCTTTAGAGGCTAAATTTCTTATAAAATCTACTAACTTTTCTATATTTTCTTTATTATATTTTCCTACCTTTTGATTCAAAGTTTCTCTATAACATTTTTCTAACCATAATAAAAGTAATTCTGGCTTATCATTTTTACTTTTAAAATATATTTTTTCATCTATTTGATAAACTTTTTCAGGCCCTTTTACTCTTAAAAATTTAAGAATATCTTTAATTAATTCTATTTTATTATTTTTATCAATAAAGTTTATCCAATTATTTTTAATCAAATACTGATAAGAAAATTTATTTAGATATTGTGAAACTGTTAAGTTTTCTTTTTGCAAATATTCTTCTATTTCTGATTCAAATTTATAATTAAGTTCCATTCGATAAATATAATCGCTTGGAATGTCAGTAACTATAGAAATTGAATCTATTAATTGTGAGCTTAATTCACATTTTCCGTTTAATATATCTATTAAATGTTTTGGAGTGATACCAATTCTATTTGCGAAGTCTTTATTTGTAATATTATTAAATTCTAAATATTCTTTTAGATAATCTGCAAATTTTATCTTTCTCATATCATCACACCCTTATAATTTATTTTTAAAATCCTCATAATGATTGGTTGAAATAAATTCTAAAATTATTGTTTGATGATTATCTGTGGAAAAAATCAATCTAACTTTTCCGCCATTTTTGTTTAGATTAAAACTGTGATAACCATTTAACTCGTATTTTAGAGCTTCATATTCATACATTTGAGAGATTGGACTTCTACTTAATTCATTAAAATCTATACATTGTCTAATATGATTTAAAACCATTTCAAGTGTATTTGATTCCTTATATCTTTTTTTTATACTTTTTAAGCTATTTTTATATTTGCTGCCATATTCAATTTTCAATTAATATCACTCCCGTCTTTTTTCACCTCCTATCTCCTCTATATGTATATTAACATAAAGGTTAATATATGTCAATCTATTTGCTTAAAAATTTGGTATTTATTCATTAACTAAATCTTCAACAAAAGGCAGTTAAATCTTTAACTTAATTAAAAAATATCGTACCTAAATCGTACCTAAAACAAAAATAACGTAAGCAATACCTCACAACCCCTTATAAATTGGGACAAAAAAAATGAAGAAGCTCTCGCTTCTTCTTCAGGGGGTTTTGGTTGATCCGTCTAACTACAATATCGTTATCCGAATCTGCATGATATAATATCATGCCTATAATCATTTTATAATTAAATAAATTCTTTGTCAATTATTAATTTTACAAAAATTGGAAATTATGTAAATTAATCAATAAATTTTAATTCTTCTAATATATTTTTGTAGTAATTATAGTTATTAAAATTATCTTTTATATTGTTATCTATAAATTCTTTTGAATCTATATTACATTGTTTTAATATCTTAATATCTCTTTTTATATTAGCTAGTTTGAAGTCCATTTCTCCACTTTGTTTAGTACCGAATAAATTTCCACTTCCACGTAATTCGAAATCTTTTTCTGAAATATAAAATCCATCTGTTGATTCTGTTAATACATTTAGTCTTTCTTTTTCATAATTACTTATTAATAAACAATATGATATAAAATCATTTCTTCCTACTCTTCCTCTTAATTGATGTAATGTAGATAATCCAAATCTTTCTGCATTAAATATTACTATACATGTTGCATTTTTTACATCAACTCCTACTTCTATAACAGTAGTTGATATAAGTATTTTTGTGTTGCCATTTTTAAAATTATTCATTATCTCTTCTTTATCTTTATTCTTTAATTTACCATGTAATATATCTATTGGAACCATATTATTAAATGCTATATTTAATTTATCTCTTAGTTTTTCTACATCATATAAATTTTTATCATCATTTTCTTCTACTAATGGGGATACTACATAGATTTGATGACCTTTTTTTATTTCATTTAGCATTATTTTAAGAGCATCTTTTAATTCTGATTCTTTATATAATTTTGTTATTACCTCTTTTCTTCCACTTGGTTTAGTCTTTATTTCAGATATATCCATATCTCCATATATCGTTAGTGCATAAGTTCTTGGTATTGGAGTTGCTGACATGTATAATACATCAACACTTTCTCCTTTATTTTGTAAGTTCTTTCTTTGATTTACACCAAATCTATGTTGTTCATCTGTTATAACTAATCCTAAATTATTAAATTCTATTTCTTCATTTATTATTGAATGAGTTCCTATAATACAATCTAGTTCATTATTTTTTAATTTTTTTATTATATTTTCTCTATCTTTTTTCTTTGTAGAAGATGTTAATAATTCTACCTTGATATCTAATATATTTTTTATATTATCATAATGTTGTTTTGCTAAAATTTCTGTTGGTGCTAAAAGTGCAGATTGATATCCTGCTAAGTAGTTTGCATATATTGCTATAAAAGATACTATTGTCTTACCACTACCAACATCCCCTATTATTATTCTATTCATTCTTTTATTTGATTTAAAATCATTTGTAATGTCATCTATTGCATTTAGCTGGTCTTTTGTTAATTCAAAAGGAAGATTGTTTATTAGTTCGTTTAATTTATCTACTTCAAAATCCTTTACTATATTTATTTCGTTAGTACTCCTTTTTAATCTTAAATAATTTATTTTAAACATAAAGTCAAATAATTCTTTGTATATTAAAGTTAAATTTGCTTTCTTTAAAATGTTTATATTTTGTGGATTATGTATTTCTTTTAAAGAATTATATTCATCTAATAAATTATATTTGTTTACTATATATTCTGGTAAAGTATTATTATATTCATTTTTATTAAGTATATCTAGTATTAAATTATTTAAATTTTTATTTTTTAAATTACCTTTTAAATGATATATGGGTTCTATTATCGTACTCATTATAGGTTTTAATAATATACTTGATGCTGTGAATAAATTCTTTTCCGTACTATACTTTCCTGTTAAACATATACTTTTTCCTACTATTAAATTATTTTTCATAAATGCTCTATTAAAAATAGTTACATTAATTAATTTGTTTGATGATATTACTCTAAATGTTAAATAATTTAAGTTTCTTTTTATAAATACTATTTTAGGGGTAGATTCTATAATTCCATTTATAGTTATTGTGATATTATCTTGGGTGTTATTAATATTAGTTGGATTATAAAAGTTATATCTATATGGATAAAAATTAATTAAATCATTTATAGTAAATATATTTAATTTGTGTAAATCATTTAATGTTTTATTACCTATTTTTGGTATATTTTCTAGTTCCATATTACCTCCTAAAATTTTTTTATCATTTTTTTTAAAAATGTCATAAAAAGTGTTGACAAATTATAATAAATCGATTAGTATATGAAGTACCAATTCACTTTATGAGCGAATTGGTGCTAGTATCACACTAGCCAACCCCTTTTTATTCTTTGAAGCTGTTCTCAGGGGGGCAGCTTCTTTTTTTATATTAAATTTTTGTAATAATTATAACGTTTGATTGCGTTATTTTTTTGATTTTCTCATAAAGACTCGGCTTCTTTTTCATTTTTCTTTTTTAATGAATTATATCTAACTTCATTATTTAAATATTCTTCATATTTATCAAAATTTGGTTCTTTAGAATCTATTGTTAATTTATTATCTTTGTATCTCATAAGTATATTGTATCCGCATTCTACAGATAATTTTTCTTCTTCTATAGAATTTACTAAACCACCATTTATACCATGTTCAATACATGGGGCGTAAGCAATGACTATAGATGGACCATTATGATTTTCTGCTTCTATCATTGATTTAATTGCTTGCATGGGATTTGCTTTTAAACTTATACTTGCAACGTAAACATTATCATATGTAGTTGCAATTTTGAATAAATCTTTTTTATATGTATGTTTTCCGTTTGTTGCAAATTTTGCTACTGCTCCTAATTTTGTTGATTTTGATGATTGTCCTCCAGTGTTAGAATATACTTCAGTATCTAATACTAATATATTAATATTTTCATTTGATGAAAGTACTTGGTCTATTCCTCCGAAGCCTATATCATAAGCCCAACCATCTCCACCAATGCACCATATACTTCTTGATGTAATGTAATTTATTAAATCTTTATTGAAGTTAGTGTTTTCTAATTTACTTTTAATAACAGATGTTATTTTGTAATCATCTTTATTATTTAACCATTCTTTATATAATTCATTATCTTTATCTTTTAGCATTATTTGTTCTATTTCATTTCTTTTTTGTGTATATGATTTTAACATTCCTAATCCAAATTCTGCATTATCTTCAAATAGACTATTAGCCCATGGAATATTATATGGAGTACTAGGACAAGATGCACCGTATATACTAGAGCAACCTGTAGCGTTTGCTATTATAAGTTTGTGTCCGAATAATTGTGTTAGAAGTTTTATATAAGGGGTTTCTCCACAACCAGCACAAGCACCTGAAAATTCAAATAATGATTTTTGATATTGACTTCCTTTTATACTTGTTATAGGTAAGTTTGTTTTATTAATATGATTATTAAATACTTCTTTTTCTAATTTTGAAGTAGGTTTCATTTCTTTTAATTCCAAAGCACTTTTTCCTAATTTACCAGGACAAATTTTGGTACATAATCCACATCCAGTACAGTCTTCTTTACTAATTAATACTGAATAGTTTTCATCACTTCCAATACATTTTATATGTTCTAATTCATCTGGTCCACCGATGATCGGTCTTATTACAGCATGAGGACAAACTATACTACACATACCACATTGTATACAATTTTCACTAATCCAATTTGCTGATAAAGGTGATAATGCACGTTTTTCATATTTTGTGTTTCCACCTTTTAATATACCAGATGATAGAGCTAGTAATTCTTTTGTGGATAAACTACTACCTTTTCCACAATTTATTTTTTCTATAATAGTTTGATATCTATTATTTTCTTCATTTATTTCACCATCTATATTAACTAATTCTAATTTAGTATTTTCTATTGCTCTTATATTTGATTCTACAACATTATTTCCTTTTACACTAAATCTTTTATTAATTAAATCTATTAATTTATTTGTATAATTATCTATATTTAAATTTTCTAAGATTAATTTTTCTATTATTATGCCTATTCTACCTGGAATACCACTTTTAGATGATATATCATTTGCATCTATTTTATATACTTTTATATTTTTTTCTTTTATAGTTTGTTTTAGATTATTTGGAAGTAATTTATTTAATATATTATCTTCTTTGTTTGTATTTATTATTAGTATGCTATTATAGTTTGATTGTTCTAATATATCATACTTGTATAAATAGTTTTCTTTTGTTATTACAATTATATTTGGTTTTGTTGTATAAAATGGAGCTTCTATTTTTTTATCACTTATTCTTATGTGAGAAATTGTTAAACCTCCACTTTTTTTAGAATCATATTCAAAATATCCTTGTACGTATTTCTCATCACCTATTATTTTTAATAAATCTTTACTTGCTCCTACACTTCCGTCTGAACCGTATCCGTATATTTTTATTTCATCACAATCTAAATCTAAATTATAATTATAGTTTTTAAGTGATGTATTATTCAAGTCATCTTTTATACTTAATGTAAAATTATCTTTTAAATCAGTTTCTAACATTTTATATACATTATAAATATCATTTGGAGTTGTGTTTTTTCCTGATAATCCGTATCTTCCTCCTACAATATTTACATTTCTGTCTTTTAATGCTGCTAATACATCTAAATATAATGGAGCCCCTATACTTCCCGCTTCATTTGTCTTATCTAATACAGCAATATTTTTAACTGTGCTAGGTAAAGCTCTTTCTAAATAGAATTCACTAAATGGTCTATATAAATGTACTTCTATTAATCCAGCATTATCTAATTTATCAACAACTAATTTTATAGTATCACAAACTGAACCCATTGCTATTATTACATTCTCTGCATTTTCTTTTCCATAATAATTAAACGGTTTATAGTTTGTTCCTTGTATTTCATTTATTTCATTCATATATTTTTCTACAATAGTTGGTACTGCATCGTAAAATTTATTTCTTGCTTCAGTACATTCAAAATATATATCTTCATTTTGTGCTGTTCCTCTAGTTATTATATTATCTGGATGTAATGAAATGTTTTTAAAATCAGTTATCTTATCTCTTTCAATTAATTGTTCTACTTTATCAAAATCTATTTCTTTTATTTTATTTAATTCATGACTTGTTCTAAAACCATCAAAGAAATGTAAAAATGGTATTGATGTACTTATTGTAGATAAATGAGCTACACAAGCAAGGTCTTGTGCTTCTTGCACATTGTTTGATGCTAACATACAGAATCCAGTTTGTCTTGTTGCATAAATATCTTGGTGGTCTCCTAATATACTTAATGCGTGAGTTGCTAAACTACGTGAAGCAACATGTATTACACATGGTAACATTTCACCTGCTATTTTATACATATTTGGTATCATTAAAAGTAATCCTTGACTAGCTGTAAATGTAGAGCATAAACTCCCTGTTAATAAAGCGCCATGCATTGCTCCTGCTGCACCAGCTTCACTTTGCATTTCTATAACATCTGTTTTAGAGTTAAAAAAATTAGGAACACCTTTATTCTTTAATTCTTCAATTTCACTTGCCATTGGGCTAGATGGTGTTATTGGATATATAAAACTCATTTCACTAAATCTATATGCTACGTCAGCGCAAGCTGTATTTCCATCTTTTATTTTATACATTTATATCACATTCTTTCTATAACCATTATAATATTATATTAATTTAAACTCAAATAAAAACGTACTAATTGTTTAGTAAGTTAAATCTTTTTTATCTTTCAAAATAATATATCTTTTATTACAATAAAATTGTATATGTTTTCAGTACTTATAGTACGTATTTTAAAATAATTGTCTTATATGTGTTGACACAAATATTACTTGTGTTATAATTTTATTAGGGAACATTCAAATTGCTGAATGTCTACCTGTTTGGGTTAGACACACGTATTAATTACGTGTTCTTTTTTTGAACCATAATTAAAATACTAGTGTCTAATTAATATTTAACCAATTACCCCTGAAGAGTATTTTAGATAAAATAACCAATTTGATTATTATTATGAATTTATCAAATATTTTTAAAATAAATGATTTATTTGTTATATAATCAACCTACTTCCTTATAAAGATGTAGGTAGACACTAAGAACTTGAATGTTCGATTAGATATACTACAATAGTTTTAAATATAAATAAAGTAATTCGACAAAACTTGCCAAAACTTTTCATAACAAAAAATACTAATCAGCAATATCGTTTATCATATCGAATATTGGATTAGTATCATTTTCATATAAAATTAAATTTTTATTTAAAATATTTAATACATCTTTATTAGAAGTTATAAGTAAAGTATTTGTACTTATTTTTTTTATATCATTTTTATTGTTAATATCTATATAGTTTTCAACATTATTATATATGTATATACCATTTGTTTTCCAAATAGATAATATGTTTGGATAAATATCTTTATATAAATCTTCTTCATATAATAATTTATAGTTTGATAGACCTAAGTTATACATAATTGTTTTTAATATAAATAGATTAGTTTCACAATATAATTTGTTTATAATAATATATATTTTGTTTTGAATAATAAGATTTGTTAGTTTATATTTATTTATTATTTGTTTTAAATTTGTTTCTAGTACTTTGTAATTAGTTATGAAGTTATTTTCTAGTATAGTATTTGTTTTTTCTTTATATAATTTATTGTTTTTAGATATCCATATTTCATTATCTAATATTTTTATATATATTTTATTATTCATATAAATCCTAGTTAAAAAGACTTAGTTATTTAAGTCTTCTAATTTCATTTGGTAATAGTTTTCTGGGTCTATATTATTACCATTTAAACTAACTTCAAATAACATCATATTATCACTAGTTGATGATATATTATTTTTACCACTAGTACCTATTACTTCACCTTGTTTTATAGTTTGATTTTCTTTTACTTTTACATTATCTATACTATAATATGTTGTTGTTAAAGTATTAGAATGTGTTATTTCGACTACATTTCCTAGTAATTCATCTTTTGATATTTTAGTTATTTTACCATCAAGTGTAGATAGTACATCAAATTGTTCTTCACTAGTATATAGTATTCCTGTATTTGGCATATAAGTATTTTCATATAAAATTAGAGACTTTTGTTGAGATTCTTCATCTGCGTCTTTATCATAAAAATCTATATCTATTGTAATATTTTCTTTATCAAATGGTTTTGTTATAGATTCATTTTTTATGTTTGCAACTGGTGTATCATTATCTATAAAATCTTTTAATATGTAAGATAAGTTTAAAGAATCTCCATAATAATTATCTAATTTGTTGCTAATAAATACCATACTTACGAATACAATTAATATTAATGATAGATAAATTGTAGCGGTAGCCCATCTTTTTAATTTTAATCTTGTTTTCATGTTTCACCTTCCTAGTAAGATTATGGGCAAAAAAAAAGAAATTATACTATATTTTTGTAATTTCTATATCTTGATAATAATATTTTAATATTTCATTATATTTATAATTTTCTTTAGCCATACCATTAGCACCGTATTGACTCATACCTACTCCATGTCCATATCCTTTTGTTGTTATAATATAATTATTATTATCTTTTTCTACTTTAAAATCAGTAGAACGTAATGTAAGTAGTTTTCTGAATTCTACTCCTGTGTATGTTTTTTCATTTACTTTAATTTTTTCTACTCTGTTTGTTTTGTCCCTTGATAATATTTCGATGTTATCTATATTATTTTGATTTAATAATTCTTTTAGTTTATCAATAGAATAAGTTGTTGATACTTTAAATTTATTAAGTGATTCATTATCCCATGGTGATGAAACACTTTTTATATTATTTTCACTAAATACAGCGATAGAATCTTCTGTATATCCATTTGACATTGCAAAATAAAATGATTTAAATACCTTATTATCTTTTTTCATTACTAGATTTTTTGTTGAATTTACAGCCTTTAAAATTTTATTATAATATTTTGTATAATCGTCTTGCCACTTTGTTTTCATTTCATCTATTGTGTTATATACTTGGTCGTCTGTAGTAGTTTCTAATGCAAAATTTGTATTTTCTATTTTATAAAGTGCATAAGTACGTGATGCTATTGCTTGTGCTTTTAATGCTTCTATATCAAAAGATGCTGGCATTTCACCTGCTACTACTCCTACAATATAGTCTTCTAAATTTAATTCTTTTATTTCATTATTTTTATTAATTTTTATTTTTATATTTGATTCTTCTATTTTTGATGTTGTTTCTTTTGTTTGTTTTTGAGTAGGTTGTTTTGTAATAACAGTTGTTATTTTTGATTCATTATTATCAATATCTACACTAAGTGATTTATATATTATACTTACTACAAATACTGGAATTAATATTAGTACTACTATATATAATAATAAATTTTTTTTCATAATATTTTAGAAGATGATAAGAAATCTACTATAAAATTAGTTAATAAATAAGACATTATTAAACTAAGTAATATAATAAATATCTTGGCTTCTATACTTTTTTTAGAGTTCCAAAACTTATTAAAATTAATTCCAGTTAGTGTATATGCAGAAAGTAAAGTTGTTATTATATATAAATATACTTTTACATTCATAATTAATTTCTTCTTTCGTATTCTTTTATTTGTTCTACTCTTCTAATATGTCTTTCTTCGTTTGCAAAATCAGTTGTTATAAATGCATTTATCCATTCAAGTATATCATTTATATCATTTTTATAACTCATTGCAATTATATTTGCATTATTATGCATTCTTGCTAATTTTGCTTCTGTTAAATGTGATACGTGAGCACAACGAATTCCTTTTACTTTATTTGCTGCTATAGACATTCCAATACCTGTACCGCATAATAATATTCCTATAGAATCTTCGTTATCTCTTACGTATTCTCCTACTGAAAAAGCGTATAAAGGATAATCATCTATTGGTGTATTATGTGTACTTTTGTCTATTATTTCATAATTATCTTTTAAACTATTAATAATTATTTCTTTTTCTTTTACTCCATTGTGGTCTGTTGCTATTACTATTTTCATTTTTTTCCTCCATTACTTTTTTAAATATAGGTAGTAAACCTGTGTTATCTTTTCTGTGAACTGGCAATTGATATAAGTCATGCCCTGGAAAATCATTTCCTTCTATTAAAAAAGGTTTTTCTTTTCCTATACATACATCCCATCCAACATATCCTATTTCTGGTGTTATATTAGATACTTCTTGACATAATTTAATTACTTCATTCCAATAAGGTATTTTTACTCCTACTATATCTTTGTTTGTTTCTGGATGTTTATAAAATATGTTTTTGTGTTTATCTATAGTAGGGTATTCAATTATACCATTTTCTATATTAATTGTTGTAACCATACCATCGTGATTGAAATTGTCTACAATATTATCTTTGTTTCCAAATCTAATGAAAGCAGCAACTACTTTTTTGTTTAATGTGACAATTCTTACAGTATTTATAGATTTAGGATATATATCATTTATTATTTTATGTTGTTCTGCTACATCTTCTACTAAATATCTTTTTGTATCTATTAAATAATTATATAATTCTTTTGTATCATAATCAGATACTTTTATTTTTTCTACACCTTTTCCACATGATAAAGATAATGGTTTTACTATAACATATTTTTTATTTTTTAGATATTTTTTAAATTCATTATAGTTGTCATTTAAGTATATCCATTCTCTATTTAAATATTCATTATATAATTTATTAAATATTGCTTTATCTTCAAATATATATGATTTAGTTTTATCATTATATTTTTTTAATATATTATTATTTATTCCTCTAGTAATTATTGTTTTTCTTTCTTTATTGTTCATATTATACATTTCAAATAAATTATAGTCTACGTAGCCTGCTTCATATTTTAGACCACAGTTTATTATATCAATAAATATATTTAATTTATTCTTATTTGTTTTATTATGGACATCATCTATAGTACTAAAGAAATTTTTGTAATTCATTCTAAATATACGTCTTGTTAAATATTTTATTTTTCCCATAGTATCCCTCAATTTAAATAGTATCATATTTTTGTGAAAATTATGTAAAAAAAATAGACTAATTTACAGCCTATTTACTTTCTCTATTATATTTACTGTTGAATTTTTCTATCTTAGTACTTCTCTTAGCACTACTAGCTTTTCCAGTATATTGTGGATGACAAGCACTACATACTTCTACATTGTATGTATCTTTGTCTATAGTAGACATTGCTTCGAATGTATTACCACAATGACAAACAAATTTAACTGATTTTTGTTCTGGATGTATTCCTTTCTTCATAAACATTATCTCCTTCCGCCATAACTACTTAATAGTTATAGAAATTTAATTACTTGTATAGTATAACATATTTAATATATATTGCAAGTATGAATTTTGTTATTTTGTAAAATTATTTAAGTTTATGTTGTTTTTTAATGCTAATGAAAGTACTTTTTCGTTGCTAGCATTTTCTACCTCTAATAAATCCATCATTGCTGTTGGGGATGAATTTATCATCGCTGTACCATAGTAATCTATTATGTATTGTCTTAATTTTTCTATGTCTATGTCATCCATTATTTGTCTCCTTTACTTCTTAATTGTGTTTTTCGTACATTTTGTACGTTTTTTACATATTTTTTCGTACATTTTGTACGTTTTTTTATGTTAGTAAAGAAAAAGTATCGGTTATGATACTATTC
>CAKOHQ010000011.1 GCA_934085875.1 uncultured Bacilli bacterium
TATGGAACTGGAACACTAGCAAGTGCAATAATAAGTAGTGCACAAAAAGGTGGAGAGAATAGAACAACATGGGGAAGTAAAGTAACTGAATTTACAAGTATAAGTGGAGAAAATGAAAGAGTATTAAATTCAGCACCAGATGATTATGGAATAAGTTATTATTTTAGAGGAAATGTACTTGATAATAATGTTAAGTTTTCAACATATAATGAAGATTTATATGTGGGATATTATAGCGAAGATACTTCAAAACCAAGCGCGAGTTATAATTCTTTATCAAGTTGTCAGAATGCAACCAAATATAATAAAAAATGTACTTTGATTAATAAAAAAGGAGACTCGATAAAATGGAAAATTGTTCGAATAAATGGAGATGGAACTGTACGTTTAATTTTTGATGGTATTGCAGGTTATTCTGAATTTAATAAAGATGATAGTGATAATGCTACCATGGGATATATGTATGGATTAAAAGGACAAACTGAAACAAAAAATCAATGTATTAAATTAAATTCTTCAGGTACAAAAGCCATAGCAGATTCTTCCATAGTTACACAGAATGATTGTGAAGAAGCAGGATATAAATGGACAACAACACCTTATGAAGCTACTCATGTAAATGTAGTAAGTAGTACAATAAAAACAAATTTAGAAGCATGGTACAAAACCAATATTGTAGATACAAACAATACAGATTATATTGCTGATACTTTGTTTTGCAACGATAAAACAATTGCAACTAATTTAAAAACAATTAAAAAAAATAGCGAATTAGGTTATGGAACAAACACCACATACTATTCTTTTTTAGAAAGGGTATCACCAGAAGGTACAGTTAGTAGTGGTGTTAAAGCTTATTTAGTGCAACCAAAATTTGAATGTGCTAAAGGTACAAATAATACATACTCAAGATTTACCTCAAATAGCATAGAAACAATTAAAGGAGTAAAAGTTAATAATGATTTAACATATCCAATAGGACTATTATCAGCTGACGAAATGATATATTCGGGAGCAAACGTAAATGAAATTAATGAAAATTATTATTTATATAATTCGGATATTAATTCAAGAACATTACTTCTTACACCATCTTATTATCCAGGTGGAGGTTTTGATCATGGAATAGGGTGGTATACATATGCTAACAAATGCGTGACAACAGCAGGATATACTTTAAGCGAATATAATATTTTTCAACCTACTATTAATATTAAATCTACTGTTAAAGTATTAGGCGGAGACGGCACAAAAGAAAATCCTTATACATTGAAATTACAATAATATAAAATAAAGTACTATTAATTTAGTGCTTTTTGTTTTATAATTAATATGGTGGAAATATGAAAAATATTTATAATTATAAATTAGAAGATTTAGAAAATTATTTTTTAAGTATTAATGAAAAAAAATATAAAGCTAAACAAATATATGATTGGTTATATATAAAAAGAGTTAATAGTTTTAATGAAATGACTAATATAAAAAAAGAATTAATAAATAAACTTAATGATGAATTTAATATGAACTTTATAAATATTATTAAAGTACAACGTAGTGAAACAACTAACAAATATTTATTTAAATTATTAGATGGAAATTATATAGAAGCTGTTTTAATGAGACATGATTATGGAAATAGTATATGTGTATCAAGTCAAGTTGGTTGTAATATGGGATGTAAGTTTTGTGAAAGTGGTAGACTTAAAAAAGTACGTAATTTAGAAACTTATGAAATAGTAGAACAAATATTATTAGTTGAAAAAGATATAAAAGAAAGAATTGATTCAGTTGTTATAATGGGTATTGGTGAACCATTTGATAATTATGATAATATAATGAATTTCATATATATTATTAATAATCCATTTGGTATTAATATAGGAGCAAGACATATAACTATTTCTACAAGTGGATTAGTTGATAAAATAAAAGAATTTAGTGAGTGTTCTTTGCAAGTTAACTTAGCGATTAGTTTACACGCACCAACTGACGAAATAAGAAATAAGATAATGCCTGTAAACAAAGCGTATAGTATAAGTACATTAATTGACTGTTTAAAAGAATATATTAAAAAAACTAATAGACGAGTAACCATAGAATATGTTATGCTTAATAATGTAAATGATAGTATAGAGTGTGCTAAAGAGTTAGCAAATTTATTACATGGTATGAATGTATATGTTAACTTAATACCATATAATGAAACAAGCCATATAGAATTTAAGAAAAGTGATAAAGAAACTATATTAAAATTTTACGATATATTAAAAAAAAGAGGCATAAATACTACAATTAGGCGTGAATTTGGAGCTGGTATAGATGCTGCGTGTGGACAATTGCGTGCCAAAGAGGGTGATATTAATTGAAATCATTTTATATTACAGATTCAGGAAGAGTAAGAAGTCATAATGAAGACTCTGTTACCATTGTAAAAAATTTAAGCGGGGAACACTTAATGATGGTTGCAGACGGAATGGGAGGACATAGAGCAGGCGAAATAGCAAGTTCGATGGTAGTAACTCATTTAGGAAGCAGATTTTCAAATTTATCTACGATAGGAACAAAATTTGATGCTGTAAATTGGCTTAATGAAAATATAAACACAATTAATACAAATATCTTAAAATATACAGAAGAAAATCCAGAATCTACTGGTATGGGAACGACAATTGTACTTGCCTTACTAACTAATGACTTTTTAATATTTGGTAATATTGGAGATTCAAGTGGATTTGTATTTAAAAATAAAAAATTACATAAAATAACAAAAGATCATACATTAGTTAACTTATTAGTTGAAACAGGAGAGATTGCACCAGAAGAAGCTTTAAATCATCCAAAAAAAAATGTTCTGATGAAAGCTTTAGGAACAGAAACAAAACAAGTGTTAGATATTTTTGATGTTGACATTAACGTCGATGCAATAATGCTATGTAGTGATGGTTTAACTAATATGTTAACGATAGAACAAATAGAAAAAGTTTTAAATGATGAAGAATTAAAAATAGAGGATAAATTAATAAAAATAATAAAAAAGTGTAATGCTAGAGGCGGTAATGATAATATATCAATTGCATATCTAGTGAAGGATGGTGAGTAGTTTATGATTATGAAGGGGCAAAAAATTAATGATCGTTATCAGATTATAAAAACTATTGGTGAAGGTGGTATGGCAAATGTCTATTTAGCATATGATACTATATTAGACAGAAATGTTGCTGTTAAAGTATTAAGAGGAGATTTAGCAACAGATGAAAAATTTGTTAGACGTTTTCAAAGAGAAGCATTAAGTGCTAGTAGTCTAAGTCATCCAAACATTGTAGAAGTTTATGATGTTGGTGAAGATAACGGACTTTATTATATTGTAATGGAATATATAGAAGGAAAACATTTAAAACAATTGTTAAAAAAACGTGGTAGTCTAACAGTTAGAGAAGTTATAGATATAATGTTACAAATTACAGATGGTATGTCAGCAGCACATGATTCTTATATTATTCATAGAGATATAAAACCTCAAAATATAATGATATTAGAAAATGGTTTAATAAAAATAACAGACTTTGGTATAGCAATGGCACTTAATGCAACACAACTTACACAAACAAATTCTGTTATGGGTAGTGTACACTATTTACCACCAGAGCAAGCTTGTGGTAAAACAGCTACAATACAAAGTGACGTATATTCGATGGGAATATTAATGTATGAGTTATTAACTGGCAGTGTACCATTTAAAGGAGATAATGCAGTTGAAATAGCACTAAAACATATTAAAGAATCAATTCCGTATGTAAAAGATATAAATGATTCTATTCCAACAAGCGTTGCAAATATAGTTAAACGTGCAACTGCAAAAAATTTAAAAAATAGATACCAAGATGCTAGAGAAATGCATGAAGATTTAAAAACTTGTTTAGATGAATCAAGAATTGATGAAGAAGTTTATGAATTTCCATATCCAGAAATAGAAGAAGATAAAAAACAAAAAAAAGCAGTTACTGAACTAGAAAATACAAAAACCGAAGAACCAAAAAAAGAAGAAATAAAAGTTGAGCAAATATTACCACAAGATGAAAAGAAAAAAGAAAATAAATTTTTAATGATTTTAGGAGTTGTATTTACCGGATTAATTATTGTTGTAACCGCTATAATATTTTTATTACCAAAATTAACTGAAACAAAAGATGTAAAAATACCAGATGTAACAAATATGACCTTAGAAGAAGCAGAAAGTGAATTACAAAATAAAGGATTTAAAATAGCTGCTGAAACAAAAGATGCTACGAGTGATACAATCGAAGTAGGAAATGTAGTTAAAACAAGTCCAGCATCAGGAAGAACTGTAAAAGAAGGATCAACAATAACTTTATACATTTCAATTGGTGAAGGTGGATATACACTAGAAGATTTCATAGGTAAAAATTATCTAGAAGTAAAAGGATATTTAGAAAATACTTATAAATTATATGTTGAAATTATAGAAGATGAAGTAGATGATCCAAATAAAGCTGGTACTGGTGAAATAATAAGTACAGAACCTGAAAAAGGAGCTATATTAAAAGAAGGAGATACTATTAAAATACATATTCCAGATTCTAGTATTACATATCCAGATTTTACTACTGGTGAATATAGTTTAAAAGATATAGAAAACTTTGCAAATAAGTATGGTTTAAACTTATCAGTTGAATATACGGAAACAAACGAATATGAAGTAGGTAGTATATATAAACAAAGTAGACCAGCAGGTTCAGTAGTTACAAAAAATGCAGAATTAAAAATATATATAGCAAGTGAATCAAACAATACTGATGAAGAAATAATTGACTAATAGAGGGTTTATGGAAGGAAAAATAATAAAAAATATAAGTAATTTATATACAGTAGAATCAAATAATAAATTATATGATTGTAAAGCAAGGGGTAAGATAAAATATAACAAACTTACTCCTTTAGTAGGTGACAAGGTAATTTTTGATGACAAAGATAATTATATTTTAGAAATTCTACCTAGAAAAAATAGTTTAGATAGACCTAGTATTTCAAACATAGATAGTGCTTTAATAGTAACAAGTGTAAAAAAACCAGATTTATCACTTAATTTATTAGATAAACAAATTAGTTTATGTATGATCAATAATATAGAACCTATAATTGTTTTTACAAAATTAGACTTATTAAATAGAGATGAATTAAAATCTATAAAAAATATTATGAATTATTATTCTAGTATTAAAATTAAAGTATGCACTAATAAGAATTTATTTAAATTAAAAAAATATATAAAAAACAAAACTTTAGTTTTGACAGGACAAACTGGTGCAGGTAAAAGTAGTTTATTAAACAAATTAGATAAAAAATTAAACCTTGCTACAAATGAAATTAGTATATCATTAGGTCGCGGTAAACATACAACTAGACATGTTGAATTATTTAAATATAAAAGTTCTTTTATTGCAGATACCCCAGGTTTTAGCTCATTAGATTTAAATAATGTAAGTTTGATAGATATAAAAAATTCATTTATAGAATTTAGAAATGTTAAATGTCCTTACAAAGATTGTACTCACACTAATGAAAAAGAATGTAATATAAAAAAATTAATTGAAGACAAAAAAATATTAAAGAGCAGATACGAAAATTATTTAAGGTTGGTGGATTTATATGGAAGTAGCCGTATCGTTTCTAAAAAGTAAATATAACTTAGATGAAACAATTGATAAAATAGATAAAACTGATGCAGATTTCATTCATGTTGATGTTATGGATGGAGATTTTGTACCCAATAAAACAATTGATTATAACAAAATGAAAAATGTATTAAAAACAACAAATAAAAATCTTGATGTACACCTAATGGTTTCAAATCCAATAGAATATATACTAAAATATAAAAATTTAAAACCAGAGTTTATTACTATTCATAGTGAAATAAATAAAAATATAGATGATTTAATTGAACTTGTTAAAAGTTATAATATAAAAGTGGGATTAAGTATAAAACCTAAAACAAGTATAGAACAAATAGAAGATTATTTATCAAAAATTGACAACGTACTAATAATGAGCGTTGAACCAGGATTAGGTGGACAAAAATTTATGGATAGTATACTATATAAAATAGATATTTTAGACAGGATTAGAAAAGAAAAAAAATTAAATTTTAAAATTAGTATAGACGGTGGAATAAATAACGAAACAATAAAAAAAGTAAAAAAAGTAGACTTTGTAATTAGTGGATCATATATATGCATGAGTGATAATTATCAAGAAAAAATAGATACATTAAGGTAGGAAGATTTATGAATAATAAAATACCAAGTCAATATAAACCACTAGGAGCATGGGCATATTTTGGTTATGGAATCCTATTTAATATTCCAATAATAGGAACTATACTGTTAATAATATTTTCTTTAGATAACAGCAATATAAATAGAAGAAATTATGCCAGAAGTTATTGGTGTTTATATATAATTATAATTGTTTTGTTAATTATATTTACAATTTTAAATCTCAGTATAACAAACATAATAGATGATACAATTACAAGTGTTTAAAAAATAAGACTAAAATTTTAGCCTTATTTTAATTTTTCATAAACTTTATCAATATCAATTAAATCTTGTTTTTCTTTATAAGCTGGAATTATATGTAGATGATAATGTTTTACATATTGATACATTCCATAATTTACACACAAACGTACACCATTTGCATTAAGTTTTTTATATACTAAATCTTTCATTTTCTTTGCAACACTATTTATATGACATAATATTTCATCATCAAGTACTGTAAAATCTGTGTAATGTTTTTTAGGAACAATAAGCATATGCCCATTTTGATGAGGATCAGTATCTAAAAAAACAAGAACTTTATCATCTTCATAAACTTTTCTAGTTTCGATTTCTCCATTTATTATTTTACAAAATATACAATTGTTCATATTTTTCCTCCTATTTACTTTCAAAATCATTTTATCATAATTAATTTAAATAATAAATAATTTATTGTATTTATTGATTAGAAATCATCACTTTTTAGGCATAAAACACATAGAATGTTATGAGGAGTGATAAAATGTCTTATTTTAAAGAAATTGTTACAAAAGCAGTTATTGGTAAAGGAAAGAAAACAACTAATTTAGAACATTTAGTTGAAACTGAAGATAATATAAATACTGTTTTAGGTTGTTGGGTAATTAATCATACTTTTAATGGTATAAATAATGGAGGTAAAGTACTTGTAAATGGAAGTTATGACATAAACATTTGGTATTCTTATGATAATAATACAAAGACTAATGTATTAGTCAAAAGATTTAATTATCAGGATGTTATGAATGTCAAAATAAAAGAAAATGGTGATTTTTCTAACACAAGCGACATAATTGTTAGAGCCCTAAATCAACCTTCTGTTAATGATGTTTCCGTAGATGGTAGTACAATAAAATTATCTGTACATAAAGAAATGGGTGTAGAAATTGTAGGAGATACAAAAGTAAGAGTAAGCGTAGAAGATGAATTTGAAGATTATGAAGAAATTATCGATGATGATAATAAAGAAGTTGTTGATTCAGTAAATGACAAAGAAATAGAAATTAATGATGATTATTTAAAATAATTATATTTACAAAAAGTGTAAAGTACACTTTTTTTTATTGATTTTTTCAAATAAATGTTGTATTTTAAAAAAACTTGCGTTATTATTTATATAGACAGTGGTACATTGTGGAAGAAAGTGGGGGATTTTATGTTGATGGGAGAATTTCATCATACCATTGATGAAAAAAATAGAATTATAATTCCTAGTAAATTCAGAAATGAATTAGGGAAAGAATTTATAATTACTCGTGGACTTGAAAAATGTTTATTCGTTTATTCTATGGATGAATGGAATAATATTGTATCAAAGTTAAAAACAATTCCCTTCACAAAAAAAGACTCACGAAATTTCACCAGATTCTTCATGTCTGGTGCTACTCTCTGTGTGCTCGACAAATCGGGTAGAGCATGCATTACCTCCCCGCTCGTTCATTACGCCGGTTTATCGCGTGATTGTGTTATAATCGGCGCAAATGATCGACTTGAAATTTGGGATAGCAATGCATGGAACGAATTCTTTGATAATAATGAAGAAAATTTTGCAGACATAGCAGAAAATTTATTTGGGGGAGAATAAAATGCATTATAGTGTAATGAAACAAGAAGTAATTGAAAATTTAAATATAAAGCCAAATGGAATTTATGTAGATGGTACGATAGGACTAGCAGGACATAGTAGTGAGATACTAAAAAAAATTCCCAATGGACATTTATATGGACTTGATCAAGATGAATATGCAATAGAACAATCACAAAAAAAATTAGAAAACATAAGTGACAACTTTACTCTTATTCATGATAATTTTGTTAATATAACAAAACAACTAAATGAATTAGGAATAAAAGAAGTTGATGGTATCTTATTAGATTTAGGTGTATCAAGTCCACAAATTGATAATAAAGAACGAGGTTTTTCATTCATGAAAGATGCAAAACTTGATATGAGAATGGACACAAGAAATAAACTAACTGCAAAAGAAATAGTAAATGAATATAGTTTAGAAGAATTAACAAATATATTTTATAAATATGGAGAAGAAAAATATACTAAATCTATTGCAAATAATATAATAAAACATAGAAAAGAAAAAGAAATAACAAATACTTTAGAATTAGTAGATATAATAAAATCAAGTGTTCCAATGAAATATTACATAAATAACCATCCAGAAAGACAAATATTTCAAGCATTAAGAATAGAAGTAAATAAAGAATTAGATGTTTTAGAAAACGTTTTACCAAATGCAATAAACTTATTAAAACCTAATGGTAGATTAGTTGTAATTACATTCCATTCTTTAGAAGATAGAATAGTAAAACACATATTTAAAAAATATAGTGACATAGATGAAAGAGTAAAAGGTTTACCAATTATACCAGATAACTTTAAACCATTAATTAAATTAGTAAACAATAAACCAATAACTGCATCCACTAAAGAACTAGAAGAAAATAAAAGAAGTAAAAGTGCAAAAATAAGAGTAGTAGAAAGGATATAATATGAAAAAAAATAAATCAAAAAAAGTAAGATTCTTAAAAGGTGAAAAATTTTTTCTAACACTAATAATAATTTTTAGTATTTTTGCACCAATATTAACAGTTGCTAGTAAATCAATACTATCAAGAAGTAATATTGAATTAGAAAGAATAAAAAAGAAAGTTGAAAAACAAGAAAATATAAATGATAGTCTGGAAATGCAAGTAAACGAATTAGCAAGTTTATCAAGCATACAAGATATAGCTAGAGAATATGGACTATCATATAATAATGAAAATATTATACTAATAAAGTAAGAGGGTGAAAATATGAACAATGCAATTAAAATAAACAAGCTTTTTGTAACGTGCATTGTTCTTTTATTTGGAATAATAATTGCTAAAGTAATATATGTTTCTGCATGTAGTTCTATTGATGGTATAGATATAAAAAAGTTTGCATTATCTCGTACAACTGGTGAAAAAGTTCTATACGCATCACGAGGAAACATATATGACTCATCAGGAGAAATATTAGCGGAAAATGTAAACTCATATACAGTAATTGCATACTTAGATGAAAAAAGAACAAAAAACAGTAAAAATCCACAACATGTAGTTGACAAAGAAAAAACAGTAAATGAAATAGCACCTATAATTGGTATGGATAAAGAAAAAATGATGAAACTATTAAATCGTGATGCTTATCAAGTAGAATTAGGTCCAGAAGGAAGAGGAATAAGTGAATTAATAAAAGAAAAAATAGAAAAATTAAATCTTCCTGGAATAGATTTCATTAAAGAAAGTAAAAGATATTATCCTTATGGTTCATTTGCATCCTATATCATTGGTTATGCCAAGAAAAATGATAAAGGTGAGATAATAGGAGAAATGGGAATAGAATCATATTTTGATGAAGAATTAAGTGGAGAAAATGGATACTATAAATATCAAAAAGATGCATATGGATATAAAATAGCAGGTACACCAACACAAGAAAAAAAAGCCAAAAATGGATATAATATAAAATTAACAATAGATTCAAATATACAAATGTATCTTGAAAATGCAATAAATAATTTAGTTAATAATTATAGTACTGACTGGGTAACTGTAACGGTAGCAGATGCTAAAACAGGTGCAATTGTTGGAAGTGCATCAAACCCAACATTTGATCTTAATAAACTAAATATAACAAATTATAATAACCCATTGGTGTCATACACATATGAACCTGGAAGTACTATGAAAATATTCTCTTTTGCATCAAGCATAGAAGAAAATCAATATAATGGTAGTGACACATACCAATCTGGAAAAATTATAGTAGATGATTATGAAATAAAAGATTGGAACGATAAAGGTTGGGGAACCATAACATATGATGTGGGATTTACTTATTCATCAAATGTAGCAGCAACATTATTAGCCCAAAAAATTGGTAAAGAAAAATTATTAGATTATTATACTGATTTAGGATTCGGACAATTAACAGGAATAGAATTGTTAGGAGAAATGAAAGGGAAAGTTAATTTCATGTATGCTTCTGAGTTAGCAGCTGCAAGCTACGGACAAGGAATAACTATCACACCAATTCAAATGATACAAGCACTAACAACTATTACAAATAACGGAACGGTTCTAAAACCATATATAGTAGATAAAATAACAGATCAAAATGGAACTACTATTTATGAATCAAAAAAAGAAGAAATAAAGAAAATATATAGTGAAAAAACAATAGAAAAAATAATTGAATTGATGGATTTAACTGTAAATGGAGAAGATAATTTAGCAACAGGAAAATCTTATCAAACAGATCAAGTTAGATTAATTGGAAAAACAGGAACAGCACAATATATATCTGAAACAGGAAAATATACAAGCGGTACAAAAAATATAAGAAGTTTTGCAGGAGTATTTCCAAAAGATAATCCAGAATACATTATTTATATTGCAGTCAAAGACTTAGAAGGAACGAGTAGTGCAATGGGAAATGTAACAAAAAGTATAGTAGAATCAATAGCAAAATACAAAAATTTAAGTGAAAGAGAAACAAACAAAGATGAAAATAAATATGTTACAATAAAAAACTACCTAAATACTTCAGTAAATACCACTATAACAGAATTAAAAAATATTGGATTAAACCCAATAGTAATAGGAGACGGAGACATAATTACAAAACAATATCCTAATAAAGATAAAAACATAATAATAAATTCAAAAGTATATTTAAAAACAAATAGTGATAAAAAAATTATGATAGATATTACAAATTGGAATAAAACTGAAGTAATAAATTTAATGAATATTATGAATATAGATTATGAAATAAATGGTAATGGTAAAGTAGTAAATTTTAATATACCAATAGGTAATGAAATAACTGAAAAATTAGTTATTAATATGGAAGGATGATTATATGAAAAAAAAGAAAATAAAAGAAAAATTTAATAATATAATAAAGTCATATAAAATTATAATAATTACTTCTTTACTAGTTAATATAGTTTTATTATCAATTATATGTTATATATTACATAGTAATAAATTATATACATTTAGTGGAAGTGATAATTATATTGAAGTAAAAGATGGTATTCTAAGTTTAAATACTGATATTAATATAATAAATAATAATAATGTAAAATATATCAGCAACACAGATTATGATATAAAAAGTTATAAAATAGGATATTATGTAATGGAAAATAATAAATTAATTGAAATTATATCTAATAATTTAGAATTAAATTCAGAAATAAAATTAAGTGAATTAATTAATAATTTTGCATCGTTTAATGTTTCTGAAAAAAATAATGAAAATAATTATTTTACATATAAAAAAAAGAAATTGTTATCTGATGGATTATATTTAGTAATAGAGGCTAAAACAACTAGTGGAGAGGATGTTTTAAGTAAGGTTAAATTAAACGTTACAAAAATTTCAAAATATTAAATGTAAAAAAACAAAAAAAACGTTAATTTTAAATTGACATACTAAACATGATTTGATATGATTTTATTGTAGGAGGATGAAAAAAGATGAACACAAAACAAAAATTAACTTTAGGGATAGCAGCTATATTTATGGTTACCCTAACAATCGTAGGAGTTACATACGCATATTTCGTAACTAGAGTAAATGATAATAATACTGAAACAGTTAATGTACAAACTGCTAAATTAGTCGCTCTAGAATATGCACCTTGTACTGATACAGAGGTAAAGTTAGAAAATGCACTTCCAGGTACTAAAAAAACTTTAGCGTTCGCAGTTAAAAATGGTGATGCAGTAAATGAACAAACTTTTAACATTACTTTAGGTACTAAAAAACCAAGTGCTGATTCAGGAGAATTCTTACACGCTGCAACTGAAAAAATAAATAGTTGTATCAATGTTTTAGATGCTAAAAGATCTACTGAAGTTGGAAAAGATGCAGAATGCTTTGCTGCTGATCAAAAATATAATTACATTACTGTAAATATATATGAAGACACTGCTAACTGTTCAAATACTCCAAAAGGTGCTGCAATCGCAAGTATTAAACCAAGTTACAACGGAGCAGTTACATATGGATTATATGAAACAATAAAAGCTGATATATCTATTGCTAAAGCTACTAATGATACTACTCCAACAGTTAATAACTATGTTATGGAAGTATCTTACGATAATGCAAATGGTAATCAAAATGCTGAAAACTTAGCTGCATTAGACTTAAAAGTAGATATTAGTCAATAATAAAAATGAGCCAATTTTGGCTTTTTTTTTGATTTAGTATTTACAAAAAATAATTTAATGATTATAATAAAAATCATTACAGAGGAGGAAGTATTATGAAAGAAAATTTAAGCATTTTACTCTTAAAAAAATTGGTTTTACTTCCTAATCAAGAAATACGTTTAGAAATAACTAATGATGTATCTAAAAATGCAATTGATGATGCAATTAAAAATTATAATTCCAATATTTTAGTAATTAGTCCTATTAATTTATTAGAAGAAAAACCTAGTACAAATGATTTACCAAAAGTTGGAGTAATAGGAAAAATAAAAACTAAAATAAAACTTCCAAACAATAATTATAGAATTATCATAAAAGGACTAAATAGAGTACAAGTAATAGAATATTTTCAAACTAATAATTCTATACTAAAAAGTACTATTAAAAGATTATATGTTAAACATAATAATGAAGTAAAAGAAACAGCCTTAGCTAGAAAATTAAAAGAATTAATTGAAAAATATATATTAGTTAATAGTGAATCAAGTAATTTAATAACATCTAGTATAGAAAATGTTAATGATTTAGATATTTTAACAGATATTATTGTATCTTTTCTACCTATGGATCAAACAAAAAAATTAATTTATATGAATGAATTTGATTATGTTAAAAGAGCAGAAAATTTAATAAACGATATTAATATAGAATTAGAAGTATTAAATTTAGATACTAAAATAGATGATGAGATAAGAGAAAAATTTGAAAAAGAACAAAGAGATTATATTTTAAAAGAAAAAATTAATAAACTTAATAACGAATTAGGTATATTAACAGATAAACAATTAGAAATAAATAATTATAATACTTTACTTAATAGTTTAACATTAAGTGAAAAAACAAAGAATAAATTTAGAAATGAAATAAAAAGGTATGAGTATACAAATGACAATAATCCAGACGCTTCCGTAATAAGAAACTATTTGGAATGGGTACTTAATTTACCTTGGAATAAATATAAAAAAGAAGAAACAAATATAAAAAAAATACAAAAGAGTCTAGATGACACTCACTATGGATTAGATAATATAAAAAGAAGAATATTAGAATTTGTTAGTATTAAAAATATAAATAAAAATGTATCAAGTCCAATATTATGCTTAGTGGGTCCACCAGGAGTAGGAAAAACAACGCTTGGTATTAGTATAAGCAATGCGCTTAATAGAGAATTTTATAAAATTAGTGTAGGTGGTTTAAATGATTCAAGCGAACTTGTTGGACACAGAAGAACATTCTTAGGTGCTAATCCTGGTAAAATTATACAGGGCATAAATAAATGTGGTGTAATGAATCCAGTTATTTTAATAGATGAAATAGATAAAATGAGTCATGATTATAAAGGTGATCCATCTAATACATTACTTGATATATTGGATGAAGCTCAAAATAATATATTTATAGATAATTATATAGAAGAACCATTTGATCTATCCAAAGTAATGTTTATATTAACTGCAAATAATATAAATGATATACCAACTGCACTTAGAGATAGATTAGAAATTATAGAAATAAATTCATATACAGAATATGAAAAAATAGACATAGCACAAAAATATTTAATACCAGATATAATAAAAAAATACGGAATTAATAACATAAAATTTAATGATGAAGTACTTTTATATATAATTGATAATTATACTAAAGAATCTGGTGTACGTGAATTATCTAGAATATTAAAAAGATTAATAAGAAATTATTGCTTAGATAAATTAAATAAAAATGCAATAGATATTTCATATGTTACCAAAATTTTAGGTGAAGTAAAATATGTTAAAGAGGAAATAGTAAACCATAAAGGTGTAGTAAATAGTTTAGGTTGTAATTCTAATGGCGGAAATATTCAAAAGATAGAATGTATTGCCATAGAAGGAAAAGGAGATATTATTACAACTGGTAATGTTTTAGATATATTAAAAGAAAGTATTATAGTTTCATTAAGCTATATAAAATATAAAAAGTATATAAAAAAAGATATAACTAATCTTGATGTACATATTAATTTATTGAATGCTGGTATAAAAAAAGATGGCTCAAGTGGAGGAATAGCAATTACGACTGCAATACTAAGTATATTAAAAAATAAAATTATACCAAACAATATTGCAATGACAGGAGAAATTACTTTAAATGGAGACATATTAGGAGTAGGTAGTATAAAAGAAAAAATTATAGGAGCATATAACAACGGTATTAAAATAATTTACATACCATATAATAATAAAGTAGATTTAGACAATATACCAAATAATATAAAAGATAAAATAGATATTAGATTAGTAAATAATTATGATGAAATATACAAAGATTTATTTAAAAATGTAAAGTAAAAGTAAAATTTTACTTTTTTTTATTTACATTCTATTTAATAATATATATACTTCTAATTGAAGGTAGGGTGTTTAAATTGGAATTAGATGAAAAGAAAACAAAATATTTTGTGATAGGAATTATACTATTGATATTATTAGGTATAGTACTTATAGTACATTTTAATAATAAATCTTTAGTAAGTGGTGATAAAGATAAAAAAGAAACTGAAGAAAAAACCACAGAAAAAATAACAACAGAAGTAACAACAACAAAAAAAGTAAATGTTGTAAAACAAGTAAATAATCAAATAAGTGAAGAAAAAAATGATACAACAAAAACTGAAAATGTTTATAAAAGTACAATTGATGAAATAAATAAAATAATATATAATTATCAACTATCAGACGAAATTTTAGATAGTGATAAGTTAGTAAGTAAAAAGTTAGAAATTAATACTTACTTAAAAGACAATAAAGTAATAGGATTATATGACATATCACTTTATAGTAATGATAATATCAAAAAAAATGTAAACAATTCTAAAATTAATGTTAGTATACCACTTGATAGTAATTTAATAGGATACGATGAATATAAAATAGTATATGTTAATGATCAAGGTGTTATTACTGATGAAGTATTTGAATCAACTATAAGTGATGGTTATATTAAATTTACTACAACTCATTTGTCAATGTATGCAATCATAGGAATTAAAAATGAAACTGAAATAATAAAACCAACAATAGATTTATCAAACGTTACAGTTGATGTACTTCAAAATAATAATGTTATAACTGATCAAAGTGTAGTAGCTACTACAAATGATATAATAGATATTAAAGTAAATAATATTAACTATGAATATAAAGTATATTATGCTTTAAAAAATGACATTAACAAAGATAATTTAGAATATAAAGAATTTGTTAGTGGTAATATATTAAATAGTAATACACCAAATAAAGTTACATTAAGCATTAGAATAGTTGTAGGTGAGGTATCTAAAACATTTGATAAAAATGAATTTAATGTTTATGATATAATTTATAATTATGATAAAAATACTGAAATTAAGGATGAAACAAATCCAGATTATGTAAAAAATGTTGGAGAAGTAAAAGACAATTATGAAAATATTGATGATAATCAAAATATAGTTGTTAAAGATGTTACAGGTGAAAATGTAACAATCAATCCAGAAAAGGAAGCAACTATAAATATTAATGGTAACGCTTACTTAGTTGACAAAACTGATATTAGCAATATGAAATTTAATGGATATTTAGTAATAGATACTGATAAACAGATTACATTTGAAAATAGCATTGATATGACTAATTTATATCAAATTACTATAATAAGCAAAGAATTTAAATTTAATGATATAAAATATACATATGAAATTGTTGATGGAAAAATTGTTATTAAAAAGATAACTGAGACTGAAGAAATTGTAGAGGAAAAAGAAGAAAGCAAAAAAACAGAAGAAATAGTTTCTGAAGACGATTTTAATAAGAATTTTGATGGAGATGTAATTATTGGAACAGATAAAGATAACAATTTAGTTATCAAAAAGAAAGAAACAGATGTAAAAGATGATCCTGAAATATTAAATATAGATCAAAATCCAGAAGAAATTACTGAATAGTAAAAGATGAGTTTATGCTCATCTTTTAGTTTGCAGGAGTATTCCAAGTCCAACCTGCTCCGATTATGATTACTAATAAAATGAATAAAACTATCCATAATGCAGCACCCCAACCATAACCGTTTGTAGTACCTGCATAAGTTGTGTTACAACAAGGATTATAGTTATAACCTTGATTATAACCTCCATTGTATCCATAGTAGTACATATTAATACCTCCTAATCTATCTAATATAGTTTATTAATAAAGTAAGAAAATTGTTATTATAAATTACTCAAAAAAATATAAAAGAGTAAATATTAAACAAATTTTAAAAAACTACAAATAATATATATAACAAAATAAAAGTATAATACATATTTTTATTGACAAACTTTTATCAATTGTGTTATATTTTTTTTACAAGTTGTAAAAATAAAGGAGGGTTTTATAGATGAAAGATAATAAAATAAAAACAATTTCAAATTTATTTGAAAATAAAGAAATAAGAAGTATATGGGATAGGGAAAAAGAAGAATATTACTTTAGTGTAGTTGATGTTATAAATGCATTAATTGAACCCAAAGATCCGAGTGATTATTGGACAACATTAAAAAGGCGATTAGCTAAAGACGAAGGAAGTGAACTTCCGACAATTTGTCGGAAGTTGAAAATGAAAGCACAAGATGGTAAATTAAGACAAACAGATACATTAGATACTGAAGGAATATTCAGATTGATTGAATCAATTCCAAGTCCAAAAGCAGAACCATTCAAGTTGTGGCTTGCTAAGCTTGGTAGACAAAAAGTCGATGAAGTGTTTGATCCCTCTAAAGGTATTGATGAAATGATAGATTTATATCTTAAAAAAGGTTATTCGCTAGAATGGATAGAAGCAAGATTGAAAGCTATTATTAATCGAAAAAAATTAACTGAAGTATGGAATAATAATGGCATAAAAGAAGGAAAAGAATTTGCAATATTAACTAATGCTATTTATAAAGAATGGTCTGGCATGAACGCAAAAGAATATAAAGAATATAAAGGAATACGAAAAGAAAATTTAAGAGATAATATGTCTAGAATCGAGGTAATAATTGCAGATTTAGGAGAAGCTGCAACAGAAGAATTAGCTAAAAAACACAAACCACTTGGACTTGAAGAAAATAAAAAAATAGCAAAATTAGGTGGCCATGCTGCTAAATCTGCAAAAGAAGATTTAGAAAAGAATCTTGGAGAATCTATAATAACACCAAATAATAACTTAGCCTATAAATATATTGATGAAAACAAAAAAATAGAAAATAAATAAAATATATTTAAATTATCATTGATATACAAACGAATGTATGATATTATTATTTTAGGAGTTGATATAATGTACAGTTATATAAAAGGTATAGTAGTTGGATATGATGGTAACTATATAATATTAGATAATAATAATATAGGTTATTCTATTTTTGTATCTAATCCTTATAGTTTTAAATTAAATGAAGAATGTAAAGTTTATATATATAATCACATAAAAGAAGACGAAAACAGCCTATATGGCTTTAAAAGTATGGAAGAAAAAAATTTATTCTTAAAACTTATTAATGTAAAAGGAATTGGACCTAAAATGGCTATGCCACTATTTGCAAGCGGTAACATCAAAGGAATATATGATGCAATAAATAGTGATAATGTTACGTATTTAACTAGATTTCCAAAGATTGGCGATAAAGTTGCTAAACAAATTATACTAGATTTAAAAGGTAAATTAACTACACAAACTGATTTATTCCAATATGATTCTAGAGAACTTATCGAAGTGTTGGAAAGTTTGGGTTATAAGAGTAATGATATAAAGAAAATAATAGATAAAGTTGATAATGATTTAAGTTTAGAAAATCAAATTAAAGAAGCATTAAAATTGTTAGGAAAGTGATAATATGGATGATAGACTAGTTTCTAAAGAATTATTAAATGGTGATGTTGATAATACTTTAAGACCACAATATATAAAAGATTATGTTGGTCAAGAAGAAGTAAAAGAAAATATAAAAATATTCATAGATGCAGCAAAAATGAGAAATGAATCTTTAGATCACGTTCTTTTATATGGGCCCCCAGGCTTAGGAAAAACTACTTTAGCTCATATTATAGCGAATGAATTAGGTAGCAATATTAAAACTACCACAGGGCCTTCTATTGAAAAAAGTGGCGACTTAGCAGCTATATTATCTACATTAGAACCAGGTGATGTTTTATTTATAGATGAAATACATCGTATACCAAAGTTTATTGAAGAAATTTTATATCCAGCAATGGAAGATTTTGAACTTGATATAGTAGTAGGGACAGAAGGAAATACTAGAAATATAAAAATTGATTTACCACCATTTACTTTAGTTGGAGCTACAACACGTGCGGGAGATTTGTCTAGTCCTTTAAGAGACAGATTTGGAATTGTTTCAAAACTTAATTATTATAGTGAAGAAGAATTAAACAAAATTATAAAAAGAACTAGTAGAGTGTTAGGAATGGAAATAACTGATGAAGCTTCATTAGAACTTGCTAAGCGTAGTAGAAAAACACCAAGAATAGCAAATAGATTGTTTAAAAGAGTCAGAGATTTTGCTAGTGTTATTGGTGATGGAATAATCGACAAAGAAATAACTGATAGTGCCTTAAAAAGATTAAAAGTAGATAAATATGGGTTAGATCAAGTGGATTTAGAATATTTAACAAGTTTAGTCAATAAATTTAATGGTGGTCCAGTAGGTGTTGAAACTATTGCTGCAAGCATAGGAGAAGAAGTTTCTACCATAGAAGATGTAGTTGAACCTTATCTTTTACAAGAAGGTTTTATAAAAAGAACACCAAGAGGTAGAATGGTTTGTGAAAAGGCTAAAGAACACTTAAAAGAAACAAATGAAAGTATTTGACAATAATTCATAAATCAATTATACTTTAAGTATAGTAGGTGATTACAATGAATAAAAAAGGACAAGCTTTAGTAGAATATGTGCTTATAATTGCTTTAATAAGTGTAGTTACAATTGCACTAGTAAATTATTTAGGAGGATATTTAAAAGATTCTATAACTAAATCTGGATGTTCTTTAACTGGGCAAGTTTATAAAAGTGGTAGTAAACCAGGAGAAGGAACGTGTGTTGATGCAGAATAAACTCTTAATAGAGTTTTTTTTAATAGGGAGGTGTAATAATAAAAGATAAATATATAATAAGCAAACATGCTTTAAATAGAATAATAGAAAGAATTGTTATAAGTCAAAAAATAAAATTAAGTAAAAAACAAATAAATAAAAATATTAATAAAGCAAAGAATATTATAGTAGAAGATTTATTAAATGCATATGCCATATCATACAGTAATGACGGATTATATGAATATTTATATGCTAGTATATATAATGATTATAAATGTAATAAATATATTATAAATAGAAAAACAAATATGGTAGTAACTGTAATAAATTATATAGATATAAGAAATGAAATAAAAAAATATAAACTAACAATAAGAGATAATTATTTAAATATAGATTATATATTAAATGATTATAAGTATAATATATTCTACACTGTATTTAATGATAAAAAATATTATATAAAAGTAAGTAAAAAAGAAGAAAGAATTATGAAAATAAAAAAAATTAAAACAAATAAATTACAAAAAATATCAAAATTTGACAAAAGCAAACATACGTGCTATAATTAATACACATTTGAAATAAGGGGGTTATTTAAATGAAAGGGTTTATTTTAGATTATATTAATGAAAATGAGTTTAAAAAATTAGAAAGAGCATTAAAAAAATACAATATGCTTGCATATAAGAAACTTAATTTCGAATACTATCCAGAATTAAGAAAAGGTAATTTCATAGGAGAATTAATTAGTAAAAATAGAAATGAAAAGACTGAAACTTATGAACTTAAATTACCAAGTGATTCAATGTTTAAACAAATTCATGGTGATGTAACTTTAAAATATATAGTATATAAAGAACAAAATGTAGTTATGTTAGATACAATTACACCAACAGATATTTTATTAGAAGGACACATGGCAGAATTAACTACTTATAAAGGGGTTATGATTAGTAAAGCCAATGCTTCTAAAGATATGTTTAAAATTGATATGTTAAATATGTTACAAAATAAATAAAGATTTTTACATCTTTTTTTATTTTTTTTAAATTTTAAATTGACATACCAATTAGTATTTGATATGATTTTATTGTAGGAGGATAGAAAAGAAATGAAAACAGAAAACAATGGAAAATTGGCTATTGCAATAGTAGCAATGTTTGCCGTAGCATTATCAGTAGTTGGATTTACTTATGCATACTTCACAGCAACAGCAAAAAACAATGCTGCACCTAGAAGTGCCGAAGTAGTAGCAGGAATGATGGAGGTTGAGTATACTCAAAATAGAACATTAACTGGTACTAATATTGTTCCTGGTTGGATCAGTGATGGTTTACATTATGCATCAACTTTTAATGATAATGGTATATTAAAAAGTAAATCACTTAAAACTTCAACTGAAGAAATTGGTGAAACTAAAGGCGCTGTTAAACCAGCACAATTTAATGTAGCAAACACTGCCAATAGTAAAAATGATGCTTATTATGTTGTAACATTAAAGAAAATCACAAATGGTATAGCTACTGCTGACCAAGTTAATATGACTTATGAATTAACTGACGTTACAAATAGCAAAGTTGTAGGTCGTGGACAATTACCAGCAACTACAACTGGAGATAATTATGTAGTAATTTCTGAATTGTTAACTAAAAAAGTAACTGATGCAGATGCAACAGAATATTCATTAGTATTAAAATATAAAGATACTGGTGATGACACTCAAAATGCTAGTCAAGATCAAACTGTAAGCGCAACAGTAAGCGTAGTTGGTGTTTCTACTGCTGAAAATGATAAATATTATGATGCTATTGGAACTGAAATTACACCAGCAACAACAGCTGCTGACACTTTCGGAACAGATAACGCAGAAGTTAAAGATTAATTAAAAGACATTTTGTCTTTTTTTTTTTGTTAATATTTGTCAATTATCGACTTTTTATTTAAAAGATATATTATTTGTGATATACTTTATATAGTAAGGTGGAGTAGAAATGGAATTTATTAAAATAAAAAATTGCTATAAAGTATATAAAAACGGTGTTACTGCACTAGCTGACGGGAATTTATCAATCGAAAAGGGAGAATTTGTATTTTTAATAGGCCCAACAGCAAGTGGTAAAAGTTCTTTATTAAAATTACTTTATAGAGAAGAAAAACCAAACAAAGGTGAAGTTTATGTTGGGGGTATTAACGTTGCTAAATTAAGAAATAGTAAAGTTTACAAATTAAGAAGAAAGATTGGTATAGTATTTCAAGATTTTAAATTATTACCAAAATTAACGGTTTATGAAAATGTTGCTTACCCATTAGAAAGTTATGGAATGGCTGGAAGTGAAATAAAAGAATTAGTACTAAAAGCATTAGAAAGAGTAGGTTTAAAAGACAAATATAGAAGTTATCCACATGAATTATCCGGTGGAGAACAACAACGTGTTTGTATTGCAAGAGCAATAGTAAATGAACCAAAATTAATAATATGCGATGAACCAACTGGTAATTTAGACCCAGATACATCTAAAGAGATAATGGACGTTATAACAAATATTAATAAAGATTTAGAAACAACTATCGTTATGGCAACACACGATAAGGACATAGTTAATAAACTAAAAAAACGAGTAATAACTATCAAAAATGGTGTTATAGTAAGTGATAAAAAGAAAGGAAAATATGACGATGAAGCTGATAAGAATATTTAATCGAAGTATAAGAGATTCATTCAAAAGTATATTTAGAAATTTTAGCCTTTCAATAGCGAGTATTTCATGTACAATAATAACTTTAGTATTAGTTGCTTTAGCCATTTTAGCTACTGAAAATGTTACACAAATGACAGAAAAAATAGAAAAAGACTTAACAATGATAGTATTCGTTGACAATCAAGCAACAGATGATGAAATTAAAAATGTAAGAAATGAAATTGAACATATAGAAAATATAGATTCAATTGTTTATAGAAGCAAAGAAGAAATAAAAAATAATATGAGTAGTGAAAACGAAACATTTAAAACAATAATGGATAATTGGAGTGATGAAGAAAATCCACTACAAAGTACATATATACTTAAAGTCAAAGATATAAAACATATAAAAGAAACAGCAACTACATTAAAAAATATAAATAAAGTAACATTAGTAAAATATGGTGAAACCATGGTAGATAGAATGATTAGTGTATTCGACATGATTAAGAAATGTTGTTGGATTATTGTTATTTCACTAATAATAGTAACGATATTCTTAATAACAAACACTATAAAAATAACTATATTTAGTAGAAGAAATGAAATAAATATTATGCGCTTAGTTGGTACTAGCAATACAGTTATAAAATTACCATATTTATTTGAAGGATTATTATTAGGAATAATGGGTAGTTTATTACCAATCTTATTAACAATATTTGGTTATACATATTTCTATGAATCAATGGGTGGAGTAGTATTATCAAATTTAGTAGAATTAACAAAACCAAATTTAATAATATATAAAACTTCATTAGCATTGTTAGTAATTGGTGGACTAGTAGGAATGTTTGCAAGTGCTAAAGCTGTTAGAAAGTATTTGAAAATATGAAAAAAGTTTATAAATTAATTATAACTACGATAATATTATTATTATCAATATATACATTTATTTCGCCTAAAGCATCAACAAATGCAAAGACTTTAGGAGGATTAAAAAATGAACTTGCAGCATTAAAAAGTAAAAAAGCACAAAAAGAAAATGAAAAAAAGATGACACAAGGACAAATTGCTAGCAGTAACCAATCTATATCAAATGCTAAAAATGAAATTACAATTAATCAAGAAAAAGTCGAACAATCAAAAGTAGATATTATAAATTTAAATAATGATATAGAAGAAACAAAGAAAAGTATAAAAAAAACATTGAAAACATACCAATTAACTGATGGATCAAATGTATACTTAGAATATGTATTTGATGCAAAAAGTTATGAAGAATTAGTATATAGATATGCCATTGTAGAACAAATAATTGATTATAATAATGAACAAATAGATAAATACAATGATTTAATAAAGAAAAATGAACAATTACAAATAGATCTTGCTAATAGAGAAGTAGAATTAAATAAACAAATTGAAGATTTAGGAAATAAAATAGAATCATTAGGTGATAAATTAGAACAAATTAGTGAAGATACTATGGATGTTCAAGATGAAATAGATTCTACTCAAGAACTTATAAATTACTATAAAAATTTAGGATGTAAAGATGATCAAGATTTAAATGAATGTGTGTCAATTAAAGGGGACACTGGATATAGAAGACCGCTTAATAGAGGTGTAATAACAAGCTATTATGGTTATAGAATAAATCCATTAACAGGTGCAGGAACAAAATTTCATAGTGGTATCGACATTGGAGGAAACAGCGAAGGAACCAATGTTTATGCAACAGCTAATGGAATGGTTGGTAAAATAATAAGAAAAGCATCTTGTGGAGGAAATCAAGTTTATGTTTTCCATACTATTAACGGAAGACAAGTTACTTCAATGTATATGCATTTGCTTACAATAAATGTTAACTTAGGTGATCAAGTAACTAGCAATACAGTAGTAGGAACAGTTGGTGGTGGAAGTGGTACAAGAGGTTGGGAAAGATGTTCAACAGGAGCTCACTTGCATTTCACACTAGCAAGCGGTTGGTATGGAAAAACATACTTAACTTATTCAACATTCCTAGCAAATACATATGACCCACAAAAAACATTAGGTTTGCCTAATAAAGGAACATATTGGTCTGGTAGATAAAAAAAGAACTGATGGAAAATCAATTTCATACAGTTCTTTTATATTTCTCTCATAAATTCCCTATTTTTATAAGGATTTTTAGGATCAATCTTATCTACAAATAAAATACCATCTAAATGATCAAGTTCATGTTGAAAAGCTACTGAAATGTCTTCTCTAACTCTAATAGTAAATTTATTTCCATCAACATCATAAGCTTCAACTTTGATTCTTGCATGTCTAGGAACTATTCCCTCAACGGGTCTATTTACACTAAGACATCCCTCTCCTTCACCAACATATATTAATTCCTCACTAGCAGAAATAACTTTTGGATTAATCAAAACATATCTTTTAAAACTTCCATCATCTAATTCTTCAGAAATAACAAATATTCTTTTTAATATTCCTATTTGAACAAAAGATAAACCCATACCAGCTCTTAAAT
This sequence comes from uncultured Bacilli bacterium, assembly GCA_934085875.1. GTDB lineage: Bacteria > Bacillota_I > Bacilli_A > RF39 > UBA660 > UMGS1124. Next base: position 25,188 of record CAKOHQ010000011.1, read on the forward strand.
TATACTTTTCTATATATTCATCCATTTGACTCATTTCTAAATATAATAATGAATCATCAATCAATTTTTTTAACTTTGAATCTAATGGAAAAGTAACATCTACACTTTTTTTTCTCAATATTTTATTAGATTCATCTAATATTTTTATATTTGGTAATTTCATAATCACTCACCCCATAGAAAACATTTTATCAAAAAATGTTAAAAAACACAAATCTGCATAAAAATATTGTATTATATTTTAAAATAATTTATAATTATCTTAGGTGGTTTAATGAAAAAGAGCAAAATAAATAAAATTTTAAATGTACTACTAATATGTACAGCAACCATTGAAATAGGAATATTTATTGGATGTTATATTTTATTAAATACAAATTTTAATAAATATAATGTTGAATATAAAATAAAAATAACTAAATAGTGAGGAAGTAAATTATGAAAAAAAATATAATTATAATATTAAGTGTAGTATTAATAATGGGAATTTTATCTCTTGTACTATTATTTATTAAAGCTGATAATGGAAAAATTGCATATACAGAAGATGAAATAAAATTTAAAAATGAGTATGAAAAAGATAATGGTGTAGAAATAGCAGAAAATTATATTTTGAAAACTCTAAATATAGATAATGATAACAACGTTAAATACGTTACAGACAATAATATAATAAATTTATTAACTAAAGGAACTAATGTAATATATTTTGGTTGGTCAGAATGTAATTGGTGTAGAACTGCCTTACCAATATTATTAAATACTTTAAAAGAGAATAACATTGACACTTTATATTATTATAATTTTAAAGAATTAAGAAATGCATACGAAAATAATGATGAAGAAAAAAGTAAAATATATGAAGAAATAATAAATATTATAGGAAATGATATTGAAACAGTTTTTGATGAAAATAGTACTAAAACTAATGAAAAGAAAATATTAGCTCCAACAGTAGTTTTTATAAAAGATGGTAAATACATTGGATTACATTTTAAAACAGTAGACAGTCAAATTAATTCTACTGATGAATTAAATGAAAATCAAAAAAAAGAATTAAAACATAAATATCAAGAACTTATAGATCAATTAAATGTTAATGTATGTACAACAGATGAAGGCTGTTAACATACATTTTTTAAAATAAAATGAATATAATATAACAGGTGGTAAGTTTGACAAATACCATCTATTATGGTATAATTCTAAATGTGTGGTGCATTATGCTAGTCATAAACACTATTTGAAGATGGGGCTAAAAATCCATCAATTGTACAAATGACACTTTGTATATTTGCTTCTTCTGCCCAAGTAGGGGTGAATATATAATTTAAAATTTAAGGACGGTTGTAACGGCATACAATTTAACTCCTTTAATTGCGTCACGAATACAAAAAAGTGCATGTCGTGAGTGATTATGTGGGATTAACGATTATACTTATGAAAACATAATTGCAAAAGCGAATAAGAATAGGTTAGTTGTGTCAAGGAAAACTTCTAGCGTGTTAAGTTATAAGGTTTGAGGTGCGGACTAAGTGGTAATCGAGTAATTAAATAGGCAACTTTTAATTATTTCCTTATAAAGAGAAATCGCCTAAAGGTAACTGAGGGATAGGAAATAGAGAAATTCAACTCGACCAAAGCCGTAAAATTAATTTATAACATACCATACAAAATTTTCCAAGCTTTATATAAGGGGTGTATTGATGAAAAAAGATAACTGGATATATAAAGTTTTTTTAATGACTTTTTTTCTTTCATTAGCATTTAGTTTTGTTTCAAATGTAATTAGTAGCAATGCGAATTTATGTGTAATGATACTAATTACAATATTAGTCATTGCTATTGGTATTATATTTGATATGATTGGAACTGCTAGTTTAACAAGTAATGAAGCAACGTTTCATGCTAAATCTTCAAAGAAAATAAAAGGCGCTAAAGAATCTTTAAAAATAATAAAAAACTCTGTTAAAGTTGCTAGTATATGTAACGATGTTATAGGAGATATATGCGGTATAATTAGTGGTGGTATGGGTGCAATGGTTGCACTATCTCTATCTAATGTAATTGGTAATAAAGTACTTGCAAGTATATTAGTATCAAGTATTATATCTTCATTAACAGTAGGTGGCAAAGCAATATGTAAAACTATTGCAATAAAAAAATGTGATGATATAGTATTTATTGTTGGTAAAATAAAAAGCATTTTTTAAAGAAAATAACATTTAGTTATTTTTTTTGTTATAATAATATTGTAATGTAGAATTATAAAATTATAAGTTATTAGGAGAAAAAGAGATTATGAAAGCAATTATTACAGGTGGAAGTAGTGGAATAGGAAGAGATATGGCCTATTATTTATCAAGTATGGGATATGATTTAATATTAGTTGGTAGAAATAAAGATAAGTTAAATGAAGTAAAAAATAATATTAAAACTAAAGTAAAAATATATGATATGGATTTAAGTAAAGAAGATAATGTTTATAAATTATATAATGAAATTAAAAACGAAGATATAGATATTTTAATCAATAATGCTGGATTTGGTTTATTTGGTAATTTCATAGATACATCATTAGATAGAGAATTAGAAATGATTAACTTAAACATAATAGCATTACATATACTAACTAAATTATTCTTAATTGATTTTGTTAAAAAAAATAAAGGATATATATTAAATGTAGCTTCAAGTGCTGGTTTTATGGCAGGACCCAAACTATCTACATATTATTCAACTAAAAATTATGTTTTAAAACAAAGTTTAGCAATATATGAAGAATTAAGACATATGAATACAAATGTTAAAATAAGCGTTCTATGTCCAGGTCCTGTTGACACTAATTTTAACAAAGTAGCAGGTGGATCATTTAATACAAAAAGTGCAACAAGCGAATATGTAGCTCGTTATGCAATAGATAAAATGTTCAAAAATAAATTGATAATAATACCTACTTTAAGAATGAAATTAGCAATTTTTACTACAAGATTTATTCCAACAAAATTATTATTAAAAATAAATTATAATATACAAAATATAAAAATTAATAAATATAACAAAAATAGATAGGTTATCACATACTATCTATTTTTTATTTCCATAATAACAGGTAATATAATTGGTCTTCTACCAGTCATTTCAATTATATATGGGTTTAACTCTAATATAATTTGATTTTTTAAATTAATATAATTATATCCATTTTGTATAGATTTTTTTACTATATTACTTACCTTATTTTCAATATTATGTATTAATTCAACATTTTCATTAACTAAGATAAAACCTCTTGTAGTAATATTTGGTTTTATTAATAATTCTCGTTTTACAGGATCTATATTTATTATAGTAATCAGTATACCATCATTACTCATTAATTTTCTGTCTTTAATTACTATACTTCCAATATCTCCAATACGAGAACCATCTACATATACATCACCAGCTTGAACTTTTTTACCTAAATGAGCATCATTTTTAGTTAATTCTAATACATCACCATTTTTCATAATAAATATATTTTCACGTTTTATATCACAACTAACAGCTAAATCTCTATGACGTTTTAACATTCTATATTCACCATGCACTGGCATAAAATATTCTGGTTTTATTATTCTTAACATCCATTTTAATTCTTCACCCTTAGCGTGTCCTGATGTATGAATATCAGCAAGTTCAGTATTTGTATATACTTTTACACCTTTTAAATATAATTTATTAATTATTTTATTTATACTAGCTCTATTACCTGGAATAGGACTTGATGAAAATACTACAACATCATCTGGTAATAATTGTATTTGTTTATGAGTTCCATTAGCAATACGAGATAATGCAGCCAAAGGTTCACCTTGAGATCCTGTACATAATATACAAATTTCATTCTTTTTTAATCCTTTAGACTCGTTAGCATCTATAAATATATTGCTATCTTTAATTAAATTATTTTTTAATGCTATTTCCTTAGCATTTTCCATACTTCTACCAAATGTTATTATTTTTCTATTATTTTTTCTACAAGTCTCTACAATATGTTTAATTCTATATATATTAGATGCAAATGTTGCAATAATAATTCTAGAATTTATTTTACTAAATATATCTCCTAATGCTTCATCAACAGAACTTTCACTTTTAGAAAAACCATCACTTAAAGCATTTGTACTATCAGATAGTAATAATTTAACTCCTTTAGCACCAAGTGATGCCATTTTATGTATATCTGCCATAGGTCCAATTGGAGTAAGATCAAATTTAAAATCTCCAGTTGTCATAATAATTCCAGCAGGTGAATGTACTACTATTGCATATGAATCTGGAATAGAATGTGTTGTATTAATAAATTCAACATTCATTGTTTTAAATTTAATAAAAGATTTTGCATCTATTATTTCCAAATTATCATATCTTATATTTTTATCATCTAATTTTTTTTGTATCAAATCAGCAGCGATACGAGGTGCATAAATATGTGGTACTTCTATGCTTTGTAATAAAAATGTTATACCACCTATATGATCCTCATGTCCATGTGTTATAAATAAACCCCTAATTTTCTTTTCTTTTTGTTTTAAATATGTTATATCTTGAATTACGTAATCAATCCCTAATAATTCATCTTCAGGAAACATAACACCAGCATCAATAATTATTAAATCATGATTTGTTTCCACAACATACATATTTTTTCCTATTTCTCCTAAACCACCTAAAGCAAATACAAGCGTACTTGTATCATTATTTTTCATATTATTCCTCCTAAAAAATTAATTACAAAGCTATAAGAATAAAATAATTATAATACTTTTTTCTTGTTTTGTCCAGTTTTCAATTTTTATTAAAATAAAAAATATAAGTTTTATTGTTTACTTATATTCTTTTGATTTATATAAGAAATAATATTAATAGCTATTATAGGCAAAAATATTGCTAAATTACTTAAATTATATTTTATAGATTTAGTAAAATCCAAAGCTAATATAAATAACATAATCCATAACATAATTGAAATAAAGTGATATTCTTGTTTCTTAAATATTATACTAGTTAATGTTAAAATACTTATTAATATAATAAAACTTATTATTAAAGCCCACCAAGTAGATGTATACATATTCTGTATTAAAAGAGCTAAATCACTAATAGTTTTTGTACTACTTTCTATATAATTTAATCTATCCATATATCCAAAATATACTAAAAAATATAAACCTAATATTATTTCCAAAATACAAATAACTACAAGTGATTTGCTATTATTTCTTAATATTTTTTTCATATCATCACCATATTAATTATAACACCTATGTTGATAATTAAAAAGAAATATTATAAAATAATTATGGGTGAAGTAAAATGATTATAGGAAGTCACGTTTCTTTCGATAGTAAAGAACAATTATTAAAAAGTGTTAAAGAATGTATAAGTTATAATGGAAACACATTTATGTTTTATACTGGAGCTCCACAAAATACAAGAAGATGTATATTGGATGATGAACTAACTTATTTAGCATATAATTTGATGAAGGAAAATGATATTAAATTAGAAAATATAATATGTCATGCACCATATATAGTTAATTTAGCAAATGATACTGATCCTGAAAAGTATGATTTTAGCATAAAATTTATCAGACAAGAAGTAGAAAGATTAGAAAAGTTAAATATCAAATATCTTGTATTACATCCAGGAAGTAGTGTAGGTATAGAAAGAAATAAAGCTCTTTATAATATAAGTTATGCATTAAATAAAATATTAAGTATTGATACTAATGTTATGATTCTTTTAGAAACTATGGCTGGAAAAGGTACAGAATGTGGTGTAAATATAGAAGAAATTAAAACTATAATAAATAATGTTGATAAAAAAGATAATATTGGTGTATGTCTTGATACTTGTCATTTAAATGATAGTGGGGTAGATTTAACACAATTCGATAAATATTTAGATGAATTTGATAAAATAATAGGAATAGATAAAATAAAATGTATTCATATTAATGATAGTAAAAATATAATGGGTTCTCATAAAGATAGACATGAAAATATTGGAATTGGAACTATTGGATTTAATAATCTAATAAATATTATATATAATGATAAACTAACAAATATTCCTAAAATATTAGAAACACCATATGTAGGTAAAAATAAAGAATATCCTCCATACAAATTTGAAATAGAAATGATAAAAAATAAAAAATTTAATAACAATTTAATAAATGATATTATAAATTATTATAAATAAAACAAGAGTTATCTAGAACGACCTCTTGTTTTTTCTTCTTCATATTCATTACTATAATTAGCAAAATTATTCATATATTCAAAATAATTTTGAGCATTTAAATTAGATTCATTATTCTTATTCTTTTTATTATTTTCATTTTTTACATTATCTTTCTTTTTATTATTTTCTTCTTCATCTTTTTTCTTTTTATTTTGTAAATTAATTTTTTCTATTTCATTAACTTTCTTATCATTTTCTATGATAGTTTGATTAATTTTACTATCTAATATATTAGCTCTTTCCTCCTCATTAATAAGTTTATTTTCCATACTTTCAATCTCACTATAATATTTATAAAATTCACTACTACTTAAATGATCATTAAACTGCTCACTAAATTCTTCTTTAAAACTTCTAACTTCCTTTAAAGTAGTTAATATTTCTTTTTTAGTTAAAGATAAATTAGTTTTTTCTTTTAATAAATCAAATTTATAATTACTACTAGGAACTATACTAGTTTTAGTTACCACTCTTAATTGACTTCTTAATTTATCATATATATTTTGAATTTCATTAATATCAGATGGATTTTTTGCTAATTTAACTGCAATACTTTGTAATTGTTTATTATTTTTAATCTCCATATCATTTAGATAATATTTATTTTCAACAATTTTTTTAGGAACAATATTATTAACTTTCATAGAATAATTATTTATAGACATTTGTAGTGTTAATAATTTATCTCTAAACTTTAATAATTTATTATTAAAAACAGTCATATCTTTCTCATTATCATTTATTTTATTATCTAATTTTTCATTTAAAGTTTCTTTTTTTTCTATATTATTTATCAAAATATTTGTATTTTTACCAATATTATTAACTCTATCTGTATAATCTAATTTTTCTTTAAAAATAGGATACAAATCACTTAAATATTTTGAATTATTTGATTCTTTTTTTAAAGTATCTATATAATCTTTTAATTCTTTTGGTTGTTTTTTGGATAGATTGTAAACAACATCTATTATAGAACCATCTTTAATCATATTAATTCTACTAATAATGTCATTAATTTCTTTATTATTCTTTTTTGCTCTATCAATTAATTTATCAAAATCTGAAACACTCTTAGCATTATCTAATTCTTGATTTATTCTATGTATTTCCATCTCTAAATTATGTAAAGATTCATAATCACTTTTAATTTTTTTATTTATTGTACTAATAAATTCTTTTTTGCCAACTTCATTATTTTTTTCTTTTAAATTATCTTTAGTACCTTTATTATCTTTTTTCTCATTATCCAGTTTCTGATTATTATCATCTTTTTGTTTAGATTTAATACTTTTATCTTTTTCTTCATTTTGTTTACTATCTATTATTTTTTTATTATTTTCATTTTTTACATTCTCTTTATAATTTTTATCACTACTATTTTTTACTTTATTATCTTTTTTTATTTCTTCATTATTTTTAACATCATTATTTTTATTATTACTTTTATCATTCTTTTTATCTTTTTCTTTTGCTTCTTTATTATTAACACCAACATTTATATTATTTTTTTTATTATTGATTTTATCTGTTTTTTTATTTTGTTCATCTTTCAATTTTTCAATTTGTTTCTTTTTAACTTCATCTAATTTAACTTTCTCTTGTTTCTTCTTTTCTTCATCTAACTTAACTTTCTCTTGTTTCTTCTTTTCTTCATCTAATTTAACTTTCTCTTGTTTCTTCTTTTCTTCATCTAATTTAAC
>CAKOHQ010000012.1 GCA_934085875.1 uncultured Bacilli bacterium
AAAGAAAATATAAAAAAACATTATATAGAAGATGGATTTAACGATTATATTTTAACTAGTGATTTGAGAAATGAATTAAAGAGAATTATAGAGAAATATTAAACTTATAAGATTTTATAAGTTTTCTCTTTACAATAATGTATCATGTGATACAATATAATTAGAGTGGAAGTGATATATTGCCTAAAAGTGTTGTAATAACGAAAGAAAGGATACTTGATACAGCATTTTTGTTAGCTAGAAAAAGAGGTATGAATGGTGTTAGCAATAGAGAGATTGCTAAAAAACTTAATTCATCTATTAGACCGATATATTATCAATTTAAAAATAGTGAAGAATTGAGTAAAGAATTAATTAATAAAATAGAGCATTATTTTTTTGATTATATATTTAATTTTGGTAATGGTAAAACAAACTATAAAGATGCTGGTATTAGATATATTTCTTTTGCTAGAAACGAGAAAAATTTATATAAAATATTATTTATGAGTGAATGTAATATGTTTTGTGATGAATTTGTTAAATCTGATGAATATAATTTTAGCAAATTACAAGATTTAGTTATGGATACTACTAAGTTGGATAGTGATGATGCATTTGATTTTCATATGAAAATGTGGATATTTACACATGGTATTGCAACTTTAGTTGCTACTGATACTGTTAATTTTAGTGATGAAGATATATCTAATTTGTTAACAAGTCAATATAAAGCATTAATGAAATTAGAAGGAGAAAATAAAAAATGATTGAAATAAAAAATGTGAGTAAAACTTATAATGGTGTTAAGAAAGCGATTAAGGATGTTAGTTTTAAAGTCGATGGAGGAGAAATATTTGGTTTTATAGGACATAATGGTGCTGGGAAAACTACTATGATAAAATCTATTGTCGGTATACTTGATTTTGAAGAGGGAGATATTTTGATTAATGGTAAATCTATAAAAAATAATCCTATTGAATGTAAAATGGATATTGCATATGTTCCTGATAATCCTGATTTATATGAAAATATGAGAGCGATAGATTTTATAAATTTTATATGCGATATGTATGAAATTGATAAAGATACTAGAAAAAATAATGTTCTAAAATATGCTAAAATTTTTGAAATTGACGGAAAACTAGGGGACGATATATCAAGTTTTTCACATGGTATGAAACAAAAAGTTGCATTGATTGCAGCATTAAGTCATGATCCTAAAATTTTAATAATGGATGAGCCATTTGTTGGATTAGATCCAAAAGCTGTATTTGATATGAAAGAAATAATGAGAAATATGGCTAAGGAAGGTAAAACTATCTTCTTTTCAACACATATTTTGGATGTTGCAGAGAAGTTATGTGATAGAGTAGCAATTATAAAATCTGGAGAAATTGTTAAGATAGGTAAGATGAAAGATATTAAAGGTGATGAGTCTTTAGAAGAAGTATTTCTTGAATTAGGTGAACAAGCATGAAAAAGATATTGTCACTTATAAGAGCAACATTTAGTCAAGATATGAATTTCTTAAATTATAAATCTAAAAAAAATAGCAAAAACAAATTATTTTTACCAATATTTTTATTTATTCTAGTAAGTATCAGTATTGGTGGTTATGCAGAATTAATTGCAAAATCTTTACATGAAGTTCATATGACATATGTGTTGTTGACACTATTTCTATTCGTTGTTTCAATTTTAACTTTTATGCAAGGTATATATAAATCACAAGGAATTTTATTTGAGTCTAAAGATAATGATATGTTGTTGTCTTTACCTATTAAAAAAAGTACTATATTATTTTTAAGAATATTTAAGTTAATTTCATTTCAATATATTTATAATTTAATGTTTTTATTACCTTGTTATGCAATATATATTTATCATGAAGGAATTAATTTGTCATTTTTATTACTTAGTATATTAGAAATATTATTAGTACCTATTATACCTACTATAATATCTAGTATACTTGGATATATTGTTATGATGATTTCTAGTAGATTTAAATCTAAAAAGATTATACAGACTTTAATATCTATATTTATATTTTTAGGAGTATACTATTTAAGTTTTAATTTAGATAGTTTTGTTAATGATATTGCAAGTAAGGCAACTAGTATAAATGATATGTTAAGTAGGATATATTATCCTATTGGATCTTATATTAGTTTAATAAATGAATTTGACATAATGACATTTATCAAAATGATATTAGTAAGTATTGTTCCATTTATTATATTTATTATATTATGTTCTAAATATTATTTTAATATTATATTTAAATCTAGTGAAACATCTGTTAAAAGCAGAGGTAAAGTTTCATATAAATTTAGAAAGAAAGTATTTAGTTTATGTAATAAAGAATTAAAAAGATATTTTTCTAGTCCAGTTTATATGTTTAATACTTCTTTTGGATTAATTCTTTTACTTATTGCAAGTATACTTTTATGTGTTAAAGGTAAAGATATTTTATCTGATATATTTAGTCAATATGGTATTAATGGTAATATGTCTATTAATTTAGTATTTATTGTAGTGTTGTTGTTTAGTTTATTTTTTACTAGTATAACATCATCTAGTATAAGTTTAGAGGGAAGAAGTATTAATATTACTAAGAGTTTACCAGTTTTTGTAAGTACTATATTTAATTCTAAATTGTTAATGGCTATAACTATTGAAATGCCATTTGTTATTATTAGTTTATTAATTATTTCTCTAAAATTTAAATTAAGTTTTATATATTTTATATTAGTTTTATTATTTAGTTTATTGATAGTATTATGTAATGGTATAACTGGTTTAATAGTAAATTTAAAATATCCTAAATTAAATTATAGTAATGATACTGAGGTTGTTAAACAAAGTATGAGTTCTATGATATCAGTATTTATTGGATTATTGTTCTTTGTTGGTATAACATTTTGTTTATTTAAATTTATTGATGTTATTTCTTTGAATTTATTGATTTTAATAATTATTGTTGGGCTAGGAATTGTATGTAGTGGTTTATATTACTTTTTAAATAAATTTGGTGTCAAAGATTATGAGAGGTTGAGTGTATAATGTTAAATGTAGTTAGTTTTTTAAAGAATGCTTTGCCTTTTGTTATATTTGGTATAAGTGTTGTTGTAATTATTGTTAATTTAAATAAAAAAAATACTTATTTAAGTGAAGGTATGTTATTTGGTATTGCAATTGGTACGGCAGTTGGATATGGTTTTAAGTTGCAGTTAGAATTATGTATAGCATTTGGAATGATTGTAGGAGAAGCAGTTGGGAGTTTATTTGTAAAGAAAAAATGAGATATAAAAGAGTTAAGAAAATATTAGAATTTTGGTGTTTATTTATAGGAATTGGTGCTATATATGGTGCTATAAATATGTTTGTTGACCCAACTGGTAAAAGTTTGGGGATGGATGATATGTTAAAATACTTTAGTGTACTTCCATTTAGTGATGTTTTGTTTCAAGATTATACTTTTTCTGGAATAAGTTTATTAATTGTAAATGGTATAACTAATATTAGTGCCTATATATTATTGTTAAAAAATAAAAAATTGGGTGTTATATTAGGAATGATATTTGGTATAACACTAATGTTATGGATTACTATACAATTTATTATATTTCCTAAAAATCTTTTATCTACTATGTTTTTTATATTTGGTTTGTTACAATTTATTACTGGGTATATGACTTATGTATTTTATACTCAAAATGAATTTAAGTTTGATATAGGTTATTTTAAAAATATTGATAAGAAAAGTGATACGTTAGTTGTATATTTTTCTAGAATGAATTATACAAAATATGTTGCATATACTGTTGCTAATAAAATGCATGCTGATATTTATGAAATAAAATCTAAAGAAAAAGTTGATGGAACAATAGGATTTTGGTGGTGTGGTAGATTTGGTATGTTAAAAAAATCTATGGACATTGAAGATGTTGATGCTAATTTAGAAAAGTATAAGAAAATTATTATTTGTAGTCCTATATGGGTATTTGATGTTTGTGCTCCTATTAGAAAATTTATTTCTTTATATAGTGGTAAAATAAAAAATGTAGAGTATGTTTTGGTACATTATACTAGAGGAAAGTATATTGCAGTTGCTAATTATATGGATAGTGTTTTAAAAATAAAAAGAAGTAAATTAACTAATGTAAGAATGAGGTTAGGAAAAGTAAAGGAGTGGAATGAATATGATGGCTAGCAAATACGTTAAGTTATGTGAATATATTAGAGATAACAATAAAGAATATTATAAATTAAGTTTTGATGATATAGAAAATATTTTAGGATTTAAGATAAATCATTCATTTTTAAATTGTAAAAAAGAATTAATAAGATATGGATATGTTGTTAAAAAAATTAGTTTGAAAGAAAAATATGTTGAAATTGATAAATTAAATTAAACATTTTGTGGATAAGTATGAATTTGTTAACAATAGTTTTTGATAAAAAAGAAAAGAAAGATTTGTAAAATTATATTACATTTCTTTCTTTTTTCTGTATTTATATTACCATAAAATGTAGTTTTTTTCAAGGCTTGTATGTTTTATATATATGTAGTATTAAGTATTAGAGGTGATTTTTTATGGAAAATATGACTGCGAAAGTCAGTGCATTTGTTAGATACTATCATATGGTAAATAGTAATATTAAAATTTATAATGATAAGTATGCAAGTTTGATTTTATCTAAAGATGAATATGATGAAATTTATAAGAATATGGAGAAAGGAATAAAGTTTTTTAATCCTAATTATGTTGGAGGCAATCCTGTACTATATATTGTAAATAATTTTATAGGACAAACTGTTTTAGGTAGAAGTGCAGTTAATTATAAATATTTACTTAATGAAATTAAGTTAGGGTTAAAACAATATGTTATTCTTGGGAGTGGCTATGATACTAGTGGTTATTTAGTTAATGATAAGATTAACGTTTTTGAACTTGATAGATGTGAAGTTATTGATGATAAGATTAATAGAATAAAAAAAACTAATATAGATAATCGTAATGTTAAATATATTAGTTGTGATTTTAATAAAGATTGGATAAATAGTTTAATTTCTAATAATTTTGATTGTGATAAAAAGTCTATGTTTAGTATTTTGGGTGTGAGTTACTATTTAGAAAAAAATGTATTTTTTGATATGTTGGAATGTATTAGCAATATAGTTTCTCGAGGTAGTATTATTTTGTTTGATTATCCTAATGGTTATAATGATAGTAATAAAAATAAAGTTTTAGCTAGTGGTGAAGAAATGAAATCATATTATAAAGATGAAGAAATAATTGATTTTTGTGATAAGAATAATATGTATGTTGTAGAAAATATTGGTAAGTATGAAATAGATAATGAATATTTTTATGATTATAATACACTTAATCCTAATAATAAAATATTTTTTAATAAAGATATAAATATATGTGTGTTAGTTAAAAAATAGTTTGATAATATGTTATTGTAATTATTTTATTTAGTTGTATAATATTATTAATTTTGAATAAATTTAAGAGGTAATATGGGAAATACTGGATTAATATATTTAGTGCTTGGTGGTGTTATGTATACGGTTGGATCAATATTATATGCTGTTGGTTCAAATAAAAAATATATGCATTCTGTATTTCATATATTTTGTTTATTAGGAACTATGTTTCATTTTATTGCAATATATTTATATATATTATAAAAAAAAATTATAAAAAAATTATACATAAAATTTTTCTAAAAAAATATATTTAATTAGAAAAGGGGAGTTTATGAAAAAGTATATAATAATTTTGTGTATGTTTTTAGGATTATGTGGATGCGGTAAAAGTGATAATGTAGTTAGAAAATTTCAAAATAAAATAGAAAAAGCTGATAATTATATTTTGAAAGGTAATATGTCTATCGTTAGTAATGAAGATACTTTTACTTATAAAGTAGAAGCTAGTAAAAGTAAAGATGGATATTATAAAGTTAGTTTAGTTAATCAAACAAATAATCATGAGCAAGTTATTTTAAAAAATAAAGATGGTGTTTATGTTGTAACTCCAGATTTAAATAAAAGTTTTAAATTTCAAAGTGATTGGCCTAATAATGGTAGTCAATCATATTTGATAGATGTTTTACTAAATGATGTTGTTAATGATGATAAAGTTCATGTTGAAAAAGATTATATTCAATGTAAAGTAAATTATCCTAATAATAATACTTTATATAGTGAAAAAATATATTTGGATAAGGATTATGGTGTTAAAAAGGTTGAAGTTTTAGATCAAGATGGTAATGTTAAAATTACTTTAGATGTTAGTAGTATTAATTATAGAGCTAAATTTAATGATGAATACTTTTCTTTAGAAAGTTTAATAAGTGAAGATGATGTTAAAGAAGAACAAGATAATATTGATGATAAAAATACTACAACTAAAAAGAGTGATAATACAACTACAACAACAACTACAACTAAGGTAGGTGATATTACTAATAAAACAACAACTACTAAAGTTGGTGAAAATAAAAATAATCAAGCTGAGGAAGAAAAAAATAATAATGTTGATGAAAATACTAGTAATATATTAAAAGATATAATTTATCCTTTATATGTTCCACAAAATACACATTTAAGTACTGAAGATACTATTAGTACAGATAATGGTAATAGAGCAATATTGACATTTAGTGGAGATAGTCCATTTGTATTAATAGAAGAAGTTAGTAGAAGATTTGATGAATTAGAAATTATACCTGTTAATGGTGATCCATTAATAATGAGTGATTGTATTGCTGCTTTATCAAATAATTCATTATATTGGAGTAGCAATGGAGTAGATTATTATTTAAGTAGTAATAGTTTAGATGGTAAGGAGTTAATGACTATTGCTGAAGGTTTAACTGGAACAAGTGTAATAGTATCTAGCGAAAAGTAAATTAAAAGTTTACTTTTTTTCGTATAATTTAATATTAAAACTAACTAAATTAAATGAAAAATATTGTATAGGTTTTGTTGATATATTTAGTATTTTATCTTAAAATAAGATTAAATAATTTTATTAATGAAAATTAAAATTAATTCGGATTAATCTAGAAAATTCGACAAAAAATGGTATATAGATGTGATAAAATAAGAAATTAAAAAGGAGAAGAACAATGAATCAAGAAAAAATGTATTTAATTAATAAAATATTTAATAATGAAACTATTAGGACGGTATGGGATAAAGATGATGAAAAATATTATATAAGTGTTGTTGATATAGTAGGAACTATATCCGAAACTAAGGATAAGCAGTCTTATTGGAGAAAGTTAAAGCAAAGGCTAAGGGAAGAGGGAAATGAAACCGTGACAAACTGTCACGCTTTGAAACTTAAAGCTCAAGATGGTAAATATAGATTAACAGATGTAGTTGATGTTGAGGGAATATTTAGAATAATTGAATCTATTCCTAGTAAAAATGCGGAACCTATAAAAATGTGGTTGGCTAAATTAGGTAGTGAAAGAATAGATGAAATATTTGATCCATCTATAAGTGTTCAACGTGGTATAGATATTTATCGTGCAAAAGGATATGAAGAAGCGTGGATAAGCAAAAGAATAAAAGGAATGCAAGATAGAAAAAAGTTAACTGATATTTGGAAAGCTGGAGGAATAAATGGAAATAAAGAATATGCAATTTTAACTAACGAAATATATAAAGGTTGGTCTGGTATGACAGCAAAAGAATTTAAACAATTTAAAGGTCTTAGAAAAGAATCTTTAAGAGATAATATGAGTGATATTGAAATTATACTTGCTGACTTGGGAGAAGTTGCAACTGGAGAAATTGCTAAAAAACATAAACCACAAGGTTTAAAAGAAAATATAAGTGTTGCAAAACGCGGTGGTAAAATAGCAAATAATGCAAGAATAGATTTAGAACGTGAAATTGGCGATACAGTTATAACAAATAATAATAATTTAAATTATAAATATATTGATGAAAAAGAAAAAATAGAAAATAAATAAAAACATAAAAAATTAATTAGTACAAGTGTAATAGTGCCAAGTGAAAAGTAAATTAAAAGTTTACTTTTTTTCATATAATTTAATATGGAAGATATATTAAGTAATGATTTGGCTAGATTAAAATTTGAAGATATTTTATTTATTATATTTATAATTGCAATATCTTTTAATATAGTTGCTAATCAATATCAAAAAAATTATGTTAATACTGGTAATAAAAAATCTGAAAAAACTGCAAATGATATTTATTTGTTTGTTTTAATTGTTGTTTTATTAATATATTTATATTTTATTTATAGAAATTATGATGCTTATAAAAAGGCTAGTGTTAATGATAAAAGAATTTTTAGAATTAAATTACTTGGTAGTGCTTTGTTAATTGCTGGTGTATCTTGTTTAATATATTTTCAAATTAATAATCCTGACTTTGTTGGAGCTCCGTCCGTGTAAAATAAGTGTTTACTTTATTTACTAATTATTGTTTAATGAATGCCTTTGTATTATAATTTATATTATAGGAGGCATTTATATGAAATGTGTTAAAATAAACGGAAAAAGAGAATTTGTTAGTGGTGAAATTGATAAACCAGTGAGTAAAAATGGTAGTGTTGTTTTTAAAGTAGAGTCATGTGGTATATGTGGTAGCGATATTCATTATTGGGATATGGGAGAACTATCAGGTCTTGTTATGGGACATGAATTTTGTGGTACTGTTATTGATCCTGGTTCTAGAACTGATTTAAAAGTTGGAGACAGAATAACAGGACTTCCAATATCTCCATGTGGTGTATGTCATGCTTGTAAGAGTGGGAATCCACAATATTGTAAATTAACTTGGAGTAAAGCGGTTGGTTTATCTTTAACTAATCCAGGTGGATATGCAGAATTTTCTAGTTGTAGAGCTGATATGGTAAAAAAACTTCCGGATAATGTATCTAATGATGAAGCAGCTATGGTTGAGCCATGTTCTGTTAGTTTACACGCTGTTAATTTAGGTAAGGTAAAAAGTGGAGATAATGTTTTAATTATTGGTGGCGGTATAATTGGTTTAATGTGTGCACTTTTTGCAAAAAAAGCAGGTGCTAAATATGTTGCATTACTTGAAACTAATGAAATGCGTGGTAAAAAATCCTTAAAATTTGGTTGTGTTGATGAATATTATAATGCTATTGATGCGAATTCTGTACCGAAATTAGTAGAAAAAACGATAGGTGGATTTGATGTTGTACTTGAATGTTGTGGTAATAGTCCAGCGGTAAGCGAAGCAATAATGGCTGTTCGCCCTGGAGGAATGATTGTCTTAGTTGGCGTTAGTATGATTCCAATAACTATTCCTACTGTTATGGCAGTAATGGGTGAAGTTACAATGCAAGGTGCTATTGCATATACAGTTAGTGAATTTGAAAGTGTAATTGATATGATTAGCAAAAAAGAAATTGAAGTAGAACAATATGTCGATGATAGAGTTGGGTTAGATAAAGTACAAGATTCATTCTTAAGACTTACAAATGGACAAGACGATGCTATTAAAATAATAATACATCCAAATTAATGAGGTTATTATGTTAGAAAATGATATAATATTTAAATATAATAATAAAATGTATACAATAATTGATAGATTTAGTTCAAATGATAAAAATTATATAATATATAAATTAGATGATAAGGATGATTTATATGCTGCATTGTATAAAATAGATGATAATAATAATATACAATTATTTGATATAACAAATGAAGAAGATTATGATATAATAGATAAATATTTGGAGAAGTTATGAAAAAACAAATGGCAATAATATTAAAAGAAGATGGAGATTTTGAATATGTATATGATAAAACTATTAAGGATCCTAATTTAAAAAATTATAAAATAATGTTTTATAATATATTAAGAAATTGTGTTAAAATAAGGAATGTTAATGATAGTTTGTTATTAGAAGATGATAAATATGAATTTAATATTTTTAATTATAGTAAAATAGATGATAAAAATATTCGAAAAATGGTAAAAGATGCTATACCTTTTAATGTTGATAGGAAAAAGAAAGATTTAAGAGGTAAAAAAATAAGAAGAATAGCAGCATTAGGCACCGTTATTGTTATTTCTAGTAGTTCAATATATGCAATGCTAAAAAGAAATGAAAATAGTTTAATTTCCTATGTTAATGATAATTTTGATCAAGGTACTGAAGTAGTAGATTTGTTATCTCAAGAAAATATTGATCAAAATGTTGTTGTTGATAATTTAGTTTATGAAGGAAAGAATGAAATGCAAGATGATAATGATAATGAAATAATAATGAATTATGAAGATAGAACAAATACACCAAAATATTTAAAAACAAAAAAATTATATTCTGATAAAATAAAAGAAATCGCTAATCAATATGGATTAGATTATAGAGTTATTTTAGGTATTGCTACTCAAGAATGTGGTGTTCATGTACCAGAGTTAAGGGGACCAGCAAGAGGTCTTATGCAAATAGAAAAATCAGTTTGGGTTGGAAACGATATAAGTGCTTTTAACTATCAAACTAATAAAGTTGAAACTGTTCATATAACTGATGAAAAACTTAAAAATTTAGATTTTAATATTAAAGTAGCTTGTATGATATTTCAAAATTATTTAAAAAAAGCATATTATAATATTCCTGCTGCAATACAGATGTATAACTATGGACCTGGTAATATAAAAACCGCTATTAATAATTTTTATGGAAATAAAGTATCAAGTGATAAAGTATTAAAAAGTAAAGATTATGATTGGCTTCAAGGTAGAGAAAATGTTAGAGCGGGGGATAAACAATACTTAGAACATATATTATCTTATATAGAAGATACAAATGATTTAACATTTAGAAAAGGTAATGAAACAGTATCTTGTTCAATTAATAAAGAATTTGTAAAAAAAATATAACTTTTTGTTTAAGAAGTTATATTTTTATGTTATTATAATTTATAGGTGGTAATATGGTAAATAAAAATAATAAATTAAAACAAAAAAAAGTAGTAAATGATGACATTGCTCTTGTTAGAAATATTGCAATCTTATTAGTTATTGTAGTAGTTATAAGTTTAGGTATTTATTTTTTAACAGATAAAATGATAAAAAAAGATTTAAATAATAATGATACAAAAACTGAAACTAAAATAGATTATGATATAGCAACAATAGGAACAATGTTTAATAGAATTGAAGAAGAATATTATGTAATTTTATATTCTAAAGAAAATGATGGTAGTGATTTAGATAGTGTTCTTGCTACTTATAGAAGTAGTGATAATTATTTGAAGACATATTATATAAATTTAGATAAAAAAATTAATAATTATGTTTTAGGAGATGAATTAGTTCAAAGTCCTAAAAATAGTGATGAAGTTAAAGTAAAAGAAGCTACATTATATAAAATTAATAATGGAAAAGTTATTAAATGTTATAGTGGTGTTGACAATATTGTAAATGTTTTAAAATAAGATGAGTTCTCGTCTTTTTTTTAATAAAAAAATGTGTTAGAATTAATAATATGAAGAAGATTAAATTAAATTATATACAATTATCATTATTTGCTATTATACCAAGTATAATTACATTTATATTAGGAGGATCATTAGTTTATAGTAGACTAAATAATACTGGTAAAGTAACTACAACTAATAATAAAAATGTAAATGAATTTATTTCTGCATATAATAAATTATTAGATGAGTATTATGAAAATTTGGATGAAAATAAATTAGTAGATGCTGCTATAAATGGTATGATGAGTTATGTTGGAGATGACTATTCTATATATATGAATGAAGATGCTACTAATATATTAAATGATAAATTAGATGGTACTTATGATGGTATTGGTGTTAGAATATCAATAAATGAAGATAATAAAATGTACATATATGAAGTTTTTGATAATTCTCCTGCTAAAAGTGCTGGGATAGAAGAAGGAGATATTATTTTAAATGTAAATGGTGTTGATGTTGAGGGTAAGACTACTGAAGAAGTATCTAGTTTAATTAAAAATAATAAAGAAAATACTAATAAAATAATAGTTAATAGAAATGGAAATGAAATGTCTTTTGATGTTGATAAAAAAACTTTGATAGTGCCTGCAATAAATAGTTCTATTAAGGATATTAATGGAAAGAAGATTGGATATATTTATTTACAAACATTTTCTAATACTTTAGACACTCAAGTAGAAACCACATTATTAAGTATGGAAAAAGAAGGGATAGATTCATTAATAATAGATGTTAGAAATAATACTGGAGGATATTTAACAAGTTGTACAAAAATAATAGAATTGTTTTTAGAAAAAAATAAGTTAATGTATTCTATAAAAAGTAAGAAAGATAATATTGAATATAAAGATAGTACAAGTACGAAAAGAAACTATCCAATTATTGTGTTGGTTAATGGTAGTAGTGCAAGTGCAAGTGAAATTTTAGCTGGTGCTTTGAAATATAGTTATAATGCTACTATTATAGGAACTAAAACATATGGTAAAGGTAAAGTACAAAGTACTAGTAAATTAAATGATGGTACAATGTTTAAATATACTACTGCAAAATGGTATATGCCTAATGGTGAATGTTTAGATGGTAAAGGTTTGGAACCTGATGTTAATATTGAATTAGATGATACATATAAAGATAATCCTATTGAAGAAAATGATAATCAATTAAATGAAGCAATTAAAATATTAAGTGAATAAATGATTGATATATCGTTTTTTTTAATTTATTTACATAATATGACATATTTTTTAAATACTGTATTGTAGTATATATAACCAGAACATTTTATATTCTGTTAGTGTTTATCCAACTATTTATATAGAAGGGATGTATATATGAAATTTAAAAGTTTTATTATTAAAATACTTGACAGTATAATTTTATTATACATATTGAAATTAGTCATAATCCTCCTACAAAATTAAAGGGTTTTGGTTGAAATTAATTAGACACTAGTGTTTTATATTTGTGTTAAAAAAACACACGTATTAAAAAATACGAGTGTCTACACAAACGGGTAGACATTCCAGATATAGAATGTTCTACTTAATTTAATTTTAACATTACCATATTGATGTGTCAATTTAAATTTTATATAAATATGATTGAAATATATCATTTTTTATTTTATAATTTTATTAGAGTAGTAATGTACTTAAAAATAATATAAGGTAGGAGAGAGTCGATTATGAATAGACGTCAAAAAATAATAGTTAGTGTAACAGGAATAATATTAGTTTTTTTAATTCTTGTAGGACTTACATATGCATACTTTTTAACTAAAATAAATGGTAACACTAATGATAAATCTATTAGTGTTACAACTGCTAATTTAGAAATAGAATATAAAGATAATAATGATATTATTATAGGGGATAGAATAGAACCTGGTACTATTTTACCTACAAAAGTATTTACAGTTATAAATAATGGTAATATGAATGTAGAATATAGTGTAGGTTTAGTAAATTTAATTAATACTTTTACTAATACAGAAGATGTAGTATATACTATAACTTGTAAATCTTATAATAAAGAAGGTTTTAGTTTAGGAACTGATGGAACTATTACAGGAACAGAAAATGGAACATGTAGTGGGGTAAATGAAACAGAGTTTCCTACTTTAAATAGTTATATAATAACAAATAATATTGATGTTAATATAGTTCATTCTTATACTATGACAGTAACATATAAAGAAACAGGAATAGATCAAAGTATAGATATGAATAAAGAATTATCTGCAAAGATAGATATATTTGATCCTAAATCACTAACTATACAAGGAAATGTAACAAATTCAAATGATAATGATTATGTAGTAATACATAGTAAAGAACAAGAAAGTCAAATATTAAATGGTAATTATAGATTTATAGGAATAACACCAGATAAACATACAATAACAGTAAAAAATAGAAAAACAATAGATACAAAGAATGCATCATTAGATGTAGAAAAAGGGACACCATCTGTATCTGGTTCAAAAATTATATATGATCAAGATAAGAATATAGCATATATGGGAATTAGTATAAGTGATAGTACTATTACCTTAGATGTAACTAAAATAAGTGATGGCAAGATACCACAAACTTTAAAAGATACAATACTTTTAAGCGCAGAAAAAGGCGGAGAGAATAGAACATTAATGGGAACTACTGTTACAGAATTTACAAGTATAAGTGGAGAAAATGAAAGAGTATTAAATAATGCGCCAGATGACTATGGAACAAGTTACTATTTTAGAGGAAATGTACTAGATAATAATGTAACATTTGCAGGAAAGAATTGGAAGATAGTCAGAATAAATGGAGATGGAAGTGTTAGACTTGTACTTGATACTGATGCAGAAGATACAAGTGGAGATCTAATAACAACAGTATTTAATAACAGTTATAATGATAATGCATATGTAGGATATATGTATGGAACAGTAGGAAGTACAACATATGACGCAACACACAAGAATATTAATGATAGTACAATAAAACAAAAAGTAGATAAATGGTATGAAGATAATTTAAAAACAAATTATGCAAGTTATTTAGCAGATACATTATTCTGTAATGATAAAACTCTTGCATCAGATGGTATTGGTGGAGTTGCGACACAACTAGGTTATGGAAAAAATAAAACATATTATGCATCAACAGAAAGATTACAATATAGTACAGGAACAACAAGTATTACAACATCAAAACCAACATTTAAATGTGCAGAAAGTGCAACAAATGATTATTCAAGATTTACAGTAGATGTTGCAACTTTACCTAATGGAAAACAAACAAACGGAGATTTAAAATATCCAATAGGACTACTATCTGCAGATGAAGTATCCTATGCAGGTTCATATAAATATTATCAAACAAATAGAAATTTTTACTTGTCTAATTTGTCTAGTTGGTATTGGTGGCTTATGTCTCCCTATTTTTACAATAGTTCGTATGCGGGTGTGAGTTATGTTGATTATCCGAATGCTGGATGTCGTATCGGTGGTAACTTTAGTATGGACAGCAAGTCCTTCAACTTTCGACCTAGTATCAATATAAAAACTAGTGTATTAGTTGATTCTGGAGATGGAACTAGTTCAAATCCATATACATTAAAATTAAGTTAGAATGATTATAAAGTACTATTAATTTAGTACTTTTTTTTGTATGAAAATGTATTCGACAATATGTGACAAATGTTTACAATATTTTACATAGGTTTACAAATTATTTTCTTTCTATTTGTCATTATATGTTGTATAATTAATTTGCGTGAAGTAATTAGAGGGAGAAAATTATGAAAAATAGAGTACGTGCATTATTGATTGATTCTGATCAAGATCAATTAAGTAGTATGGGAAAGTATTTTAGTAGTCACGCAGTAATAGATGTAGTTAAAACATTTAATGATGGTTATTTGGCAGACAAATACATTAATAATAATATTAATAGTTTTGATGTTGTTATAATGGATTTATTATTACCGAATAAAGATGGATTAAATATAATAAAAGATATAAGAAATAAGTCTGTTGATAAAGGTATTATTGTATTAACTGGTTATAATACTTTAGATATGGTTAAGCAAATAAGTATGTTAAATGTTAATTATTTTATCTTAAAACCTTATGATATTAAAGATTTAGAATATCATATATTAAATTTAGATAATAATAGGGTTTCATTATTTGATTGTGATAAAGAATTACAATCTAATATAAGTAATTTGTTACATTCATTGGGAGTTCCTTCTCATATTAAAGGTTATGAATATATTAGAGAAGGTATTGGACTTTTATATAATAAGCCATCTATATTAGGTGCTATTACTAAAGAAATGTATCCGGAAATTGCTGTAAAATATAATACAACTAGTAGTAGAGTAGAAAGAGCTATTAGACACGCAATAGAAATTAGTTGGAGTAGAGGAGATTATGATTTGATGGAGGATTTGTTTGGCAACAGTGTAGATGTTGATAGATCTAAACCAACTAATAGTGAATTTATAGCAACTTTAGCTGATAAATTAAGATTACAAAGATAATGAATAAAATATAAATTTTATCCTCATTATATACATAAGATATATAAGGAGGATTTTTTAATGGATAAAAATAGTAAAGATTGTGTTAAAGAGTATATGAAATTGGCAGAAAAAGAGATGTTAAAGTTAAATCATCCATACGTTGGTAGTGAACATATGATACTTGCTTTGTTAAAAAATAATAATGTTAAAGATGTTTGTGATAGTTATGATTTAACTTATGAAATATTTAAAAATGAATTAATTGATATAATTGGTAAATCGAATGTAAAGACGACAACTATTTTACACACTCCTTTATTAAAAAGTATAATTAATGATGCTAAAAAAGATGCAAGAGAAAATAATGATGGTGTTGTTACTCCTAATCATATTATGATAAGTATACTTGAGAGTGGAGATGGAATAGGGGTTAGAATATTATTAAGTTTAGGTATTGATTTAGAGGGTTTATATAAAGAATTAAAAAGAAATTTTAATCCTATATTTAATGAGATTAAAAAATATGGTTATGATTTAAGTGATAATGATACTAAACTTATTGGTAGAGATAAAGAATTAGATCAAATAATAGAAATATTGCTTAGAAAAAATAAAAATAATCCTTTGTTAGTTGGTGATGCTGGTGTTGGTAAAACTGCAATTGTTGAAGAACTTGCCAACAGAATTAAAAATGGTGTATATAATAAATTTAAAGGATATAAAATTTTTTGTTTAGATATGTCACTTTTGTTGTCTGGCTCTAAATATAGAGGAGATTTTGAGGAGAGACTTAATACTGTTATTAAAGAAGTTATTAGTAATGGTAAGATAATATTGTTTATTGATGAAATTCATACTATAATTCATGCTGGTGGTAGTGAAGGTGCAATAGATGCTTGTAATATATTAAAACCATATTTATGTAAAGATAAATTAAAAATTATTGGTGCTACTACTAAAGAAGAGTATGATAAATATATAAATAAAGATAAGGCTTTGGTTAGAAGGTTTGATGTTATTACAATAAATGAGCCTGATATAGAAGATACTAAAGATATTTTATATAAGATAAAAGATAAATATAAAATGTATCATGGAGTTAATATTACTAAGGGTAATATAGATATGATTGTTAATTATAGTGATAAGTTTTTGTGTGATAAAAAAAATCCAGACAAATCTATTGATCTTTTGGATAGTGTTTGTTCTTCTGTAAAAAATAATGGTAAAGAAAAAATTTGTAAAAAAGATATAGAGAATATTATTAGTAGAAAGATAAATAGAAATTTAGTATATGATAAAAATATTATTATTAATAATGTTAAAAGTAAAGTATATGGTCAAGATGATATTATTAATAATATAGTAGATATTGTTAGTAAAGATGGATTTAAGAGTGTTTTATTAATTGGTGGTATTGGTGTTGGTAAGAGTATAAGTGTTAGGGAAATAGCGAATGAAATGAATATTAATTTTATATTATTTGATATGAGTTTATATAGTAATAGTTATAGTGTTAATAATATATATAGTGGAGAAGATAGTATATATAATAAAATTAAAGATAATAGTATTATATTATTTGATAATATAGAGAGAGCAAATAGAAGTGTTGTTGATATTATAATGGGAGTAATAGAAGATAAAAAGATAAAGGATAAACTTTTATTAAATAGTACTATATTTTTGAGTGCTACATCAAATATAAAATATGGTATTGGTTTTAGTAAAAGTATTGATGTTGTTAAATATGATAATAAAAAAGTAATTAATGGTGTGGATTATGTAATTAATTTTAATAATATTGATAGTGAAGCAGTTAGTAAATTTGTAGAATTTAATAATATTAAAAATTTTGATTATGCTAGTTGTGATTATGTTAATTATGGATTTAGAGGAGTTAAGATAGCTATGAAAAGTAAAGATTTGATTAAATAAATTACACCTATATGGTGTATTTTTCATATTAAATTCATATAAAATATGATAGAATAGTTTTTAAGGAGATGACAGTATGAAATTTTATAATAGTTTAACGAGAAATGTTGATGAATTTGTACCTAGAGATGAAAAGATGGTTACTATGTATACTTGTGGACCTACCGTTTATCATTATGCTCATATTGGTAATTTGAGAACTTATATAATGGAAGATATTTTAGAAAAGAGTTTAGAATATTTAGGCTATAATGTTAAAAGAGTTATGAATATTACTGATGTTGGACATTTATCTAGTGATGCAGATACTGGTGAAGATAAAATGCTTAAGGGTGCTAAAAGAGAACATAAAAGTGTAATGGAAATTGCAAAATATTATACAGAATGTTTTAAAAATGATTGTGATTCTTTAAATATTAAATGGCCTAATATTGTTGTACCTGCTACTAGTATGATAGATGAATATATAAAATTTATAAAAGTTTTAGAAGAAAAAGGTTATACTTATTTTAGTGGAGGTAATGTATATTTTGATACATCTAAGTTGGATAAATATTATGTATTAACTAATAATAACGAAAATGATTTAATAAATGCGGTTAGAGAAGATGTAGAAATAGATACAAATAAAAAAAATAATATAGATTTTGTATTGTGGTTTACTAAATCTAAATTTGATAGTCAAGAATTAAAATGGGATAGTCCATGGGGAGTTGGTTATCCAGGATGGCATATTGAATGTAGTGTTATTAGCTATAAAAACTTAGGTGAGTATTTAGATATACATTGTGGTGGTGTTGATAATAAATTTCCACATCATACTAATGAAATTGCTCAAACTGAAAGTTATACAGGACATAAGTGGTGTAACTATTGGTTTCATCCAGAACATTTAAATGATGAATCAGGTAAAATGAGTAAAAGTAAAGGTGAATTTTTAACTGTTTCATTATTAAAAGAGAAAGGATATAATCCTTTAAGTTTTAGATTTATGACATTAAATAGTCATTATAGAAAACAACTTGCATTTAGTTATGATAATTTAAATCAAAGTGAAAATGCATATAAAAAATTATTAAATAAAGTATCTAATATAAATAGTAATGGGGAACTTGATAAAGATAAGTTTGAATTGTATGATGATAAATTTAAAGATTGTATTAGTAATGATTTGAATACAAGTAATGCAATTACTGTTTTATACGATTTGTTAAAAGATGATAGTGTAAATGGTAAAACTAAATTAGAACTTATTAAATCTTTTGATAAAGTATTAAGTTTGAATCTTATTAAAGATAATGTTGTTAATGATAAACATGATTATATAATGTCTAAGATAGAACTTAGAAATGATGCTAAGAAAAATAAAAATTATGATCTTGCTGATAAGATTAGAAATGAATTATTAAGTGAAGGAATTATTTTAGTAGATACTAGAGAGGGTACTACATATAAAATGGAGGATTAGTTATGGATAATTTTGCTTTATATTTACTTGCATTAATTATACCTTTAGTTGCTCAAATATATATTAATGTTTGTCATGATAAATATAGAAGAATTGAAAATAAGAAAAAGTTAACTGGATTTGAAGTTGCTAGAAAAATATTAGATGCTAATGATTTAAAAGATATTTATATAGTTGAAACTAAGGGAAATTTAACTGATCATTATGATCCTAGACGTAAAACTGTTAAGTTAAGTAGTGATGTTTTTAATGGTGATAGTATTGCAAGTATGGCGGTTGCTGCTCATGAGTGTGGTCATGCTATACAAGATAAAGAAGGCTATATATTCATGAAAATTAGGAGTCTTATATTTCCAATAGTAAGTTTTGGAACTAAAATTGCTTATGTTATATTATTAATTGGTTTGATTGCTAACTTGATGAATCTGATATGGGCAGGCATATTGTTAGTTGGTTTAGGACTTGTTTTTCAACTTGTTACATTACCTGTTGAAATTAATGCTAGTAAACGTGCTATGAAAGAATTAGAAAATAATGTTGGTGCTATAAATAGTGATATTGATGGAACAAGAACTATGTTAACTGCAGCTGCTTTAACTTATGTTGCTGGAGTATTATCTAGTGCATTAGAAATATTAAGATTAATACTTATCTTTAGTGATAGAGATTAATCTTTTTTTGTAAATAAAATGTATATTTTTATATTTAATGTTTTTTTCATTTGCTTTTTGTTAATTGATGTTTTAGAATTATTGTAGAGGTGTTAAAAATGGGATATGAACCGGATAAATTACAATGGAAAATGTTTGAACTTTGTGAAGAAAATACTTTAAAAAGAAAGGCAAACGAATTATTTGAAAATGAGTATAATGAAAGAAAATTACAAAAAATAAAAAGAGATGAATATCGTAGACGTTCAAGACATTTGATTGCATGTTCAGTAATTATGGCTGGAGCAATAGTTGGGTCGGTTTCTTATGCTGGGTATGTTGGTGTAAATGCAGTTAAAAATCATAAAGATTTTTTAAAAGCTAAAGAATATATGAATATGGCTATGGATTTTGTAAGTCCTGATGTTAAAAGAGGAGTATTGGAAGATGGTACAGTCATATTATTTGATGACGATGTATCTTCATATATAAAAATATGTTCTGATTTACAAAAAGAACCTTATAACTTATCTAGAGATTGTGCAATATATTGTATTTCTTCAAAATATGGAAAAGATGCTTTTGATTCTGTATGTCAAAGTTATGGGTATATAGATAGTGATGACTTTTTATATCAATTATATCCTAAATCTGTAAATAATTCATCAACAGCAGAAACGTCATTTCAAAACATTGGTGACTATCATAAATTCGAAAATAATGTACAAGTTGAATTAGTTAAAAAATTTGGCAAATTAAAAGAATATACAAAAAATGAAGTTGAGGAAACAAGAGGTATGAGAAGATGAGTGAAAATGAAGTGCTTTTAAAAAGTTATATGATTGGAAATGACGAGTATTTAGTATTAAATGAATTAGATAATAATGGTGAACATTATATTTATATGTCTAATAAGAATGATGAAAAAGATATTTTGATAAGAAAAGTTAAGGATGGTTATTTATCAGTATTAGATAATGAAGAAGAGTTTGTGGAAGCTTTAAAATTACTATGTAAATAGTGATTTTTTTTCTTAATTAAATGTAGTATAATAAGTTTGTTTATTTTAATAATAAAATTATGAATGGAAATTGAGGTGTAATAATGTTTGATTTAGTGAGTAAATATAAACCTAGTGGAGATCAACCAAAAGCAATAAAAGAATTAGTTAATGGAATTAATGAAGGTAAAAAAGATCAAGTTTTGTTAGGAGCTACTGGTACAGGTAAAACTTTTACAATTGCAAATGTTATTAAAGAAGTAAATAAACCAACGCTTGTGCTTGCACATAATAAAACTTTAGCTGGGCAACTTTATAGTGAGTTTAAAGAATTATTTCCAAATAATCATGTTGAATATTTTGTTTCATATTATGATTATTATCAACCAGAAGCGTATGTACCTAGTAGTGATACATATATTGAAAAAGATGCTAGTATAAATGATGAAATTGATGAGTTGAGGCATAGTGCAACCGCGTCTCTTTTAAATAATAGAGATACAATTGTAGTAGCGAGTGTATCATGTATATATGGTATTGGAGATGTAGAAGATTATAAAGAGAAGATGTTAATTATCAATTTAGGAGATATTATTAAAAGAGATTATTTGTTGAAAAAGTTAATTGATATGACATATGAGAGAAATCAATTAGATTTTCATAGAGGAACATTTAGGGTAAATGGAGATATTATTGATATTATTCCTATCGCTGAAAAGAAAAATGGTATTAGAATAGAATTGTTTGGTGATGAAGTAGATAAAATAAGTGAGTTTGATGTTGTAACTGGAATGGTAAAGCAAAATAAAAAGAGTGTTACAATATTTCCTGCAAGTCATTTTGTTACGAGTGAAGAAAAATTAAAAAAATCTATTGAAAGAATTCAAGAAGAATTGGAAAGTAGACTTAAGTATTTTAAAGATAATAATAAATATATTGAAGAACAAAGACTTAGAGAAAGAACTTTATATGATATAGAAATGTTAAAAGAAACTGGTTTCTGTCATGGTATTGAAAATTATTCAAGACATATTTCATTGAGAGATGAGGGGGAAACTCCAAACTGTTTGATTGATTTTTTTCCAAAAGATTTTTTGTTAGTTATTGATGAATCTCATGTTACTATTCCTCAAGTTAGAGGAATGTACAATGGTGATAGAATGAGAAAACAGACATTGGTTGATTATGGTTTTCGTTTACCTAGCGCTTTGGATAATAGACCTCTTAAATTTGATGAATTTAGAGATAAGATTAATCAAGCAATATATGTTTCTGCAACACCTGGTGATTATGAATTGGAATTAGTTAATAATCATTATATAGAACAAATTATTAGACCAACGGGTTTATTAGATCCAACAATTGAGGTTAGAAAAACGACAGGACAAATTGATGATTTAATAGGTGAAATTAATAAACGTAAAGAGATAAATGAAAGAGTTTTAATTACAACATTAACTATACGTATGGCAGAAGAATTGACTAATTATTTAAAGGGTGTAGGAATTAAAGTTGCTTATTTACATAGTGAAGTTAAAACTTTGGAACGTTTAAAAATTATTAGAGAATTAAGATTAGGTACATATGATGTTGTTGTAGGAATTAACTTGTTAAGAGAGGGAATAGATATTCCTGAAGTAAGTTTAATTGCAATTATGGATGCGGATAAACAAGGTTTCTTAAGAAGTGATAGAAGTTTAATACAAACAATTGGAAGATGTGCCAGAAATGAACATGGTCATGTTATAATGTATGCTGATAAGATTAGTGAAGCAATGGAAAAGAGTATACGTGAAACTGAACGTAGAAGAGAGATACAAGATAAATATAATAAAGAGCATGGTATTGTACCTAAGACAATTATTAAATCTATTAAAGAAGTTGTAAGTAATGAAATAGAAGAAAAAGCTAGTGATGTTAAACTTTCTAAGAAAGAAAAAGAAAATATGTTAGTAAGAATTGAAGACGAAATGAAAGAAGCTGCTAAAAATATGGATTTTGAAAGAGCTATGGAATTGAGAGATATATTGTTTGAGCTTAAATCTAATTAGTTTTTTCTTATATAAAAAATATAGTAAACTATTTAAGAGTGTTTACTATATTTTTAAATTCATTTCCCCTATCTTCCATACATTTATATTGGTCCCATGATGCACAAGCTGGAGATAAAAGTACGGTGTCATTAGTAGATGCTAATTCATAAGACTTTAATGTTGCTTCTTTTAAATTGTTAAAAACTAAACATTTAATATTTTGTTCATGTGCCCATTTATTTATTCTTTCTTTAGTTTCACCGAAGGTTAATATATATTTTACATTTTTTAAATATGGATTTAGTGGTTCAAATGAATGGTTTCTATCTAAGCCTCCAAGTAATAAAATAACATTATTAGTAAATGATTTTAAAGCTACTATTGTTGATTCTGTATTTGTTGCTTTACTATCGTTATAAAATGATATTCCATTTATGCTTCTAACATATTCTATTCTATGTTCTACTCCTTTAAATTCTTTTAAATAATCTATAATTATATTATTTGGTACATTAAATTCTTTTACTACACCTAACATACACATTATATTTTCATAATTATGTATTCCTTTTACTTTAATATCATTTGTGTTAAGTATTGGTTCATTTTTATAGTATATAATATTGTTGTTTAAATATATATCTGTTTTAGTATTGTTTGAAAAATATATTTTTGTACTTTTAATATCTTTTGTTATATCTAAAACATCTTTGTTATTTAAATTTAATATAGCTATATCTTTGTTTGTATGATGATTAAATATCTTTTTTTTGACGTTTTTATAATTTTCATAAGATCCATGAAAATCTATGTGTACTTCTGATAAATTTGTTAAAACACTTATATTAGTTTTAAAATTATCAGTATCTAATAATTGATGATCTGATATTTCTGCAATAATTATGTCATTATCTTTAACTTTATTAACAATACTAGATAATGGATACCCTATATTTCCTGCTAGATGTACGTTTAAATTAGCTTTTTTCATTATTTCATATATCATAGTAGTAGTTGTTGTTTTACCATTAGAGCCTGTTATTCCTATTATAGTTGTTTTATCTTTTATAAAGTCATACGCAACTTCTACCTCATTTATAACTTTTATATTTAATTTTTTTGCTTTTAAAATGCATGGGTGTGTTTTAATAATACCAGGGTTTTTAATAATGTAATCATACGTTTCGTCCAATAAATTTTCTGGATTATCTGTTTTTATGAATTTAATATTTAATGTTTTAAGTTCTTTTATATGTTCTATATCTGTATCTGATTTATCAACAACTAATATATCATTATTATAATTTGATAATAATTTTGCAACTTCATATCCACTTCTTGCTAAACCAAATATAAATATTTTTTTATTTTTAAACATAATGTATCACCTATAAATATTATATAATTTGTAAGAAAAAATACAAGTATTAATTGACTAATATAATATGTTGTAGTAAATTATTATTATATAAGGGAGTTGAAAATGTGAAAAAAATTTATATTTTTGGACATAAGAATCCTGATACTGATAGTGTATGTGGAGCAATTAGTTATAGTTATTTGAAGAATAAACTAGGTATTAATACAGAACCTAGAGTTCTTGGAGAAATAAGTAATGAAACTAAATATGCCTTGAATTATTTTAATGTTAATGTACCTGAATATTTAGAAGATGTTAAAGTTAGAATAAAAGATATTACATATCATAAAGATTATTTTGTTAAGGAAGATTGTAGTATTTTTGAGACTTATAATTTTATGAATGAAAAAAATATTACTGGTATTCCAATTGTTAATAATAAAAAAAAGTTTGTTGGATATGTTTCTTTGAAAGAAATTGCTAAGACAATGATAACTGATAATAATAATTATTTAGATACTACATTTGATAATATAGTTTATACATTAAAGAGTTTAAATTTTATTAAAATTGATAATGTTATTAAAGGAAATATAGTAGCTGCTACATTTGATGATAATACTTTTATAAATAATGTAAAGTTAGATAGTGAAAGTATAGTAATTGTTGGAGATAGACAGGCAATAATAGATTATGCAATTCGATCTAAAGTAAAATTAATTATTGTTATTGGAAATAAAGATTTAAATGTTACTCAACTTTTATTAGCTAAACAAAATAATATAAATATTATATTTAGTCCATATACTAGTTTTGAAACAAGTAAATTATTAGGTTTAACAAATAATATAAATACAATTAAAAGAAATGAAAATTGTATATGTTTAAATGTTAATGATTATATGACAGATTTTATAGAGATTAGCAATAAGACAAAACATACTAATTATCCTATTGTTAACAAAAATGGTATATGTTATGGTATGTTGAGAATTATTGATATTAATGAATATAATAAAAATCAAGTTATATTAGTTGATCATAATTCTATAAAACAGAGTGTGGATGGCATAGAAGAAGCGGAAATATTGGAAATAGTAGACCATCATAATATAAGTGATATTAATACTAAAAATCCTATTAATTTTAGAAATATGGCTGTTGGTAGTGTTAATACTATTATTTATTATTTATTTAAAGAGAATAATGTTTTAATACCTGATGATATTGCTGGTTTGATGATAAGTGGTATTATATCAGATACTGTACTTTTAAATAGTCCTACAACAACATATTATGATAGATTAGTTATTGAAGAGTTATCTAACCAAATTGGTATTAATTATAAAGAATATGGTATGGCATTGCTTAAAAGTGGAATGAATATAATTGGGTATAGTATTGAAGATATAATATATAGAGACTATAAAGTATTTAATGTTGATGATTATAAATTTAGTATTGGGCAAGTTTTGACAGTTGATTTTAATGATTTTAGAGATAAGATAAATGATTTTGTTGATTCGTTAAATGAAATAAGTAGAAGTAATGGGTATATATTAAGTACATTATATATTACAAATATTCTTACAAAAGAATCTATGATATTATTTAATAGTAGTGGATGTTATATTATTAAAGAGGCATATAATTTAAATGATATATATGAGGGAATTATTGTAGATAATGTATTATCTAGAAAAAAACAAATGGTTCCTAATATAATGTCTGTACTTGAGAAAAAATAAAAAATATAGAGAAAAAGTGATCTCTATATTTTTTTAACTATTTAATCCGTCTATGTATCCTATGACTTTATTCTTTTTATCTTTTGTCATTTTATCGAATAAATCTAATAACATTAAGTCAGTTACATCAAAACCATTCTTTTTGATTGCAAGAAGTGGCATATCATCGTTGATTCTTCCTAATAAATAATCAGTTGATGTTCCTAAAAAGTCTGCTATTTTAATTAATGTTTCTACTGATGGATATGCTTTTCCAGATTCATATGCTGATATAGTTTCTTGACTAACTTCAGCTGCAATACTTAATCTTACTTGAGTAACTTTCTTTTTATCACGAATTTTCTTTAAATTTTCCATATATACTCTCCCATAAATAATTTTTATATATATTATTATATAAGAAATAGTGGTATTATTTAGATATATGTAATATACAATAATACATATTTTATATGTAAGTAGTAATGTTTTATTAATTTTTTTTGAAATAATAAATATTTTGTCAAAAAAAGTTATATTGGTAGTATTTTATTTTTTAGTTTCATAAGTTTATTTAGGAGGACGTTATGGAACTAAAAGGACTAAATGATGAAGAAGTTAAAGTTAGTAGAAAAAGATATGGGGATAATGTAGTTAGTGAGAGTAAACAAAATAGTTTTTTATCTCTTTTAATTGAATCTTTAGGAGATCCAATAATTAAAATTCTTTTAATAGCACTTGCTGTTAAAGTAGTATTTTTGTTTAGAAATTTTGATTGGTTTGAAACATTAGGAATATTAATTGCAATATTTTTAGCATCTTTTATATCTAGTATTAGTGAATATGGTAGTGAGAAGGCGTTTAAAAGATTACAAGAAAAATCTTTAGATATTATGATTAAGGTTAAGAGAAATGGAAATTTAACTAATGTTAATATAAAAGATATTGTTGTTGATGATATTGTATATTTGGAAAGTGGCGATTTAGTTCCTGCTGATGGTGTTGTTGTTTTTGGGGGCGTTAGTGTTGATGAATCTGCATTGAATGGTGAAACTAAAGAAGCTTTAAAAAATATTAATGAAGAAGTTTTAAAGGGTAGTATTATTAGTGAGGGTACTTGTTATTTAAAAATCAAAAGAGTTGGTAAGAATACTATTTATGGTAATATTGAAACAGAAGTAATGTCTAAAACTATTGATAGTCCTTTAAAGAGTAGATTAAGAGATTTAGCTAAAGTTATTAGTAGAATAGGTTATGTTGGTTCTGTTTTAGTAGTTATTAGCTACTTATTTTCTGTTATTGTAATTAACAATAATTTTGATATAAATTTAATAATTGAAACAGTCACTAATTATAGATTAATGATAGATTATTTGATTTATTCATTAACTTTATGTGTTACTGTTATTATAGTTGCTGTTCCGGAAGGTCTTCCTATGATGGTTGCTTTAGTATTATCTAGCAATATGAAAAGAATGTTAAAAAGTAATGTAATGGTTAGAAAAATGGTTGGTATTGAAACTGCAGGTAGTTTAAATATATTGTTTACTGATAAAACTGGTACTATTACTAGTGGTAAATTAAATGTTAATAAGCTTATAAATTATAAGGGATTAGAATGTACTAATAAGAAATATGTGGATATATTTAAAAGTAGTATTTTATATAATAATCAAAGTGAATATAGTAATGGTAATGTAGTTGGTGGTAATACTACTGATCAAGCAATTATGAGATATTTAAAACTAATAAGACAAGAAGATTATGAACATGTTGTTTTATTTAATAGTAAGAATAAATATTCTGTTACTAAGATGGTTAATAGTAATATATATTATTTTAAGGGTGCTAATGAAGTTATTATTGATAATAGTGAATTTTATTTAGATGAATTGGGTTATAAACAAATTATTAGAGATAAAAATAAATTGTATGAAGTTGTTAAGAAGTTAACAAAAGAGGGTTTAAGAGTAATTAGTGTTGGTTATAAAAGTAATAATGAATCTTTAGATGGTTTATGTTTTATAGGTTTTGTTGTTATTAAAGATGAAATTAGAGAAAATGCTAAGGAAGGTATAAATAGAGTAAGGGATGCTCATATTCAAACAGTTATGATTACTGGTGATGATAGAGAAACAGCACTTAGTATTGCAAGAGAGGTAGGTTTAGTTAAGAGTATAAATGATGTTGTGTTAACCCATGATGAGATGGAAAAGATGACAGATGATGCAATAGCACATATTATTAGCAATTTACGTGTAGTTGCGAGGGCTTTGCCAACCGATAAAAGTAGGTTAGTTAAGATATGTCAGAAGTGTGATTTAGTTGTTGGTATGACAGGTGATGGAGTTAATGATGCTCCTGCTTTAAAAATTGCAGATGTTGGTTTTGCTATGGGAAGTGGTACTGAGATAGCGAAAGAGAGTAGTGATATTGTTATAATGGATAATAATTTAATTTCTATTGCTAACGCTGTACTCTATGGTAGAACAATATTTAAAAGTATTAGAAAATTTATTATATATCAATTAACTGTAAATTGTTGTGCTTTAGTACTTAGTTTTGTTGGACCATTTATTGGTATACCTACACCGATTACTGTTATACAAATGTTGTGGATAAATATGATAATGGATACTTTAGCAGGATTGGCATTCAGCTATGAAGCACCTTTAAAGGAATATTTGAAAGAAGAACCTAAGAAACGTAATCAAAGCATTATAAATAAATTTATGTATACTGAAATATTAATTACTGGTGTTTATTCATCTTTTGTTTCTATATTTTATTTATGTAGTCCATTTATTAAATCTTTGTTTAGAGTAGATAAAGATAATATATATTTTATGACTGGTTTCTTTGCATTATTTATATTTATGGGTATATTTAATGCATTTAATGCTAGAACTACAAGGATAAATTTATTAAGTAATATTAGCAAAAACAAAGTATTTATTATATTATTTATGTGCATAAGTATAGTTCAAATGTATTTAATTTATTTTGGTGGTAGTTTATTTAGAACATATGGACTTTCTTTTAAAGAATTAATGATTGTATTAATAATCGCATTTACTGTTATTCCTGTCGATATATTTAGAAAGTTATTATTTAAAAGACGTGGTGTAATTGATTATATATAAAAAAGTGAATTAATTTTGTTTGTTTTAATTCACTTTTTAGTTTATTTATTAAATTTTTCTTCATCATATTTTATATCTTCTATGATTCTATTAAATTCTTCTTCTTTTAAATTAGTAATCTTTAACATTAAATCTTTATCTAAATTAT
>CAKOHQ010000013.1 GCA_934085875.1 uncultured Bacilli bacterium
TCCCGAACACAGAAGTCAAGCACTCAAACGTCGAAAATAGTGGAAGCGAAGATAGAAAGCTGCCATTTTTTTTGCGTTAAAATTTACTTATATGTTATACTAAATGTATATAATATGAGAGGTAAACATGAAAAAAGGATTTAACAATGAAAAATATGTAAAAATACAAAGTAAAAAAATAAAAGAAAGAATTAAAATGTTTGATAAACTTTATTTAGAAATTGGTGGCAAACTTTTTCAAGACACACATGCTGCTAGAGTACTACCAGGATTTAAAGAAGATGCAAAAATACAAATGTTTCAAGAATTAAAAAAAGATTTAGAAATTATTTTTTGTATAAATGCAAACGACATAGAAAAAAATAAAGTTCGTGCTGAATTTGGAATAACTTATGATATAGAAATGCTTAATATAATTAATAATGCAAAAAACTTAGGATTTGCAGTAAATTCAGTAGTAATAACACTTTACAACAAACAAAATAATGTTGATAAATTTATAAAAAGATTAGAAAGACAAAACATTAAAACTTATATTCATACGTTTACAAAAGGTTATCCAACAGATGTAGAAACTATTGTAAGTGAAGAAGGTTATGGTGCAAATCCATATATTGAAACTACAAAAAAATTAATTTTAGTAAATGCTCCTGGACCAGGTTCAGGAAAGTTAGGCACTTGTTTAAGTCAATTGTATCACGAACACAAACATGGTATAAATGCTGGATATGCAAAATTTGAAACATTTCCAGTATGGAATTTACCACTTAAACATCCTGTAAATATTGCTTATGAAGCAGCAACTATCGAATTAAAAGACATAAATATGATAGATCCATTTCACTTAGAAAAGTATAATATTACTGCCGTAAATTACAATAGAGATGTAGAAACTTTTCCAATTTTAAAAAATATTCTAAATAAAATAAGTGGTAAAGATATATACTTTTCTCCAACAGACATGGGTGTCAATATGGTAGGAAACTGTATTTCAAACGACAAAGTAGTAAGTGATGCTGCAAAAAAGGAAGTTATACGTAGATATTATAGTGAACTTAAAAGTTATAAATTTGGACTATCAGATTATGATACAGTTGAAAAAGAAAAATTATTAATGAATGAATTAGAAGTTGACGAAAATTTTATGAAAGTTATACCATATGTAAAACAAGAATCTAAAAAACGTAAAATACATTTAGTAGCATTAGAACTACCAAGTGGAAAATTAATACATGGAAAACAAACGGAATTACTAAGTCCAGTAAGTTCACTTATAATAAATGCAATAAAAGAACTATCAAAAATACCAGATGACATAAATTTACTAAGTCCAAAAGTATTAGAACCTATATTAAAATTAAGAAAAACAAACAATAGACTAACTCTACCAGAAGTTTTAATTGCATTATCAATATGTAGTGCAACGAATCCAGTAATAGATAAATCTTTAAACAACTTAGATAAATTAGTAGGAACTGAGGCACATTCTACATTTATAATAAATAATGAAGAAAATAATGCATTAAAAAAATTAAAAATAAATATCACATGTGAACCAGAATTTTTCAGTGATGAAATAATATAGTGTAAACTTTATTAAAATATGAATTTTTATGTTGATATAGATTCATATTTTTTTTATAATTAATTTAGGTGATAAAGAATGGATTATAAAATTACATCAAGAAGTATAGAAGATACAATGGAATTAGCAGAAAACATCGAATCAGAAAAATTTCCAGGAATGATTATTTGCTTAGATGGAGAATTAGGAAGTGGTAAAACTGTTTTTGTTAAAGGATTTGCAAAATCACTTGGTTTAGAAGAAACAATAACTAGTCCTACATTTAACATAGTAAAAGAATACACATCAGGTGAAATGCCTTTATATCACATGGATGTTTATAGATTAGAAGACGGAGATGAAAGTATTGGATTTAATGATTATTTCAATAGTGATGGTGTCTCTATAATTGAATGGTCTGAACTAATAAGTGATATTTTACCAGAAGAAAGATTAGATATTAAATTCAAAGTAATAGATGAAAATACTCGTATTATAAAACTTACTCCACATGGTTCTAAGTACGAAGATATAGTAAATTACGTAATATAAGTAAAAAATTAAGAAAAAAAAGAAAGTTAAGCACGAAAATGTTTGACTTTTTCATTGTAATAACATATAATTTTAAATGGTACATTTTATTTATTCTTTTTATTTTTGATGTGGGAAGTTAAAAGTATCAAGAATAGTGAAAGGAAAAAAATATGAAAACATTTATGGAAAAAAAGGAAACAGTTAATCGTAATTGGTATGTAATTGATGCTGAAAACTTACCTTTAGGTAGAGTTGCTACAAAAGCAGCTAACCTTTTAAGAGGTAAACATAAAGTGACATTTACACCTCATATTGATTGTGGAGACTACGTTATTATCGTTAATGCAGATAAAGTAAAATTAACAGGAAACAAATTAGATCAAAAAATGTATTATAATCATTCTGGATTCCCAGGAGGATTAAGAGAACGTAATGCTAAAACAATGATAGAAAAATATCCAGTAGAAATGGTTGAAAGAGCAGTTAAAGGAATGCTTCCTCATAATAGATTAGGAAGAGCAACTGCTAAAAAATTATTTGTATACGCTGGCGCTGATCATAAACATCAAGCACAAAAACCAGTTAGTATAACTATTGATTAGGAGGAAGAATATGAGTAAAAAAGAATTTACTGCTACAGGTAGAAGAAAACGTT
Organism: uncultured Bacilli bacterium; assembly: GCA_934085875.1. GTDB lineage: Bacteria > Bacillota_I > Bacilli_A > RF39 > UBA660 > UMGS1124. The sequence goes on from CAKOHQ010000013.1 coordinate 2,754, forward strand.
CAACTGCTCAAGTTAGAATGGTTCCAGGAACAGGAAAAATTACAGTTAATGGTAGAGATATCAATGACTACATGCCATTTGAAACTTTAGTAATGGATTTAAAACAACCTTTAGTTGCAACAAACAATGAAAATACTTTCGATATAACTATCACTGTTAAAGGTGGAGGATTCTCTGGACAAACTGGAGCAATCAGATTAGGTATCACTAGAGCATTATTAGAATTTGATAAAGATAACGAAGGAAAAGAAGATTCATATAGAAAAACTTTAAAAGCTGCTGGATTTACAACTCGTGATCCAAGAGTTAAAGAACGTAAAAAATATGGTCTTAAAAAAGCTCGTAGAGCACCACAATTCTCAAAACGTTAATATGTTTTCAAACAAAGTCTTGTATATCAAGGCTTTTTTCTATGAAAAAAATTATTATTATAACAAACAAAAAAATTCGACAAATATTGTCAAATAAAACGCATATTTCTTCTTGATAATTTCATTAAAATAGTATAATATAGTCCTAGTGATTGAAATGAAAGAAATGTGTGACTTTTTAAAAAAATTAAATATTGATAAAAACAAGCCATTAGTAGTTGCAACATCAGGCGGTCCTGATTCAATGGCTCTTTTACACATACTAAAAACTAACGGATATAATCTAATTTGTGCACATGTAAATCATAACTTAAGAGAAGTTTCAAAACAAGAATATATTTTTGTAGAAAACTATTGTAAAGAAAACAATATAATATTCGAAGGAATGGAAATAAAATCATATAAAAATAATAAATTCACAGAAACTGAAGCAAGAGAAAAAAGATACAATTTCTTTATAGAAATATTAAATAAATATAAAACAGACATATTATTAACAGCACATCATGGAGATGACTTAATAGAAACTATTTTAATGAGAATTATAAGAGGAAGTAATTTAAATGGATTTAAAGGATTTACAAAAATCTCTTCATATAAAGATTACAAAATTATTAGACCACTTATATTTTATACAAAAAAAGATATAGAATTATACATAGAAAAAAATAACATACCTTGTGTATATGATGAATCAAATAAATCAAAGAAATATACAAGAAATAGAATAAGACTAGATATACTTCCACTATTAAAAAAAGAAAATAAAAATATTCATAAAAAATTTTTAGAATTAAGTGAAGAACTAAATAACATAAATGATTACACTAAGTTAGTAGTACAAAATGAATTAAAAGATAATTATAAAAATAATATATTAGATTTATCTAAATTCAATAAATTACATATTTATATAAAACAAAAAGAATTAGAAACAATATTATTTAACATCTACAAAGAGAATATAACATTGATAAACAAAAAACATATAGAAAATATAATGAATATTATTGATTCAAATAAAAATAGTGAAATAGATTTACCAAATAATATAAAAGTAATTAAATCATATAATAAACTATTATTTAAAACAGATAAAAAAATTGAAATAAAAAAATATAAGTATATATTAAAAGACAGACAATATATTGAAAATTACGGAACTATAGAAATTATTCCAGATACAAAAGAAAAAAGTAATTATGTAATAAAATTAAATAGTAAAGAAATAACACTTCCAATTATTATAAGAAACAAAGAAGAGAATGATTTAATTGAAGTAAAAAATATGATAGGAACAAAAAAAGTTTCAAAAATATTTATAGATGAAAAAATAGAAAAAGAAAAAAGAAATAATTATCCAATAGTCTGTGATAGCGATAACAATATATTATGGATACCAGGAGTAAAGAAAAGTAAATTTGATTGTTATAATAAAGAGTTTTATGATATAATAATAAAGTACACAAAAAAAGGAGAAGAATATGAAGAAAAATAATATTACAAAACAAACAATGCCATATTTAATATTAATTTTAGTTATATTTGGAACGCTAGTATTTTATAATATTGGCAATACTAAAATTAATAAATTAAATTATGATGAATTAATTACAGAATTAAGTAAAGATACAGTAAAAAGTATCGAAGTAACACCAAAATCAAATGCAGGTGTATACTATATCACTGGTAAATTAAAAGATTATGGTAAAAATGAAGAATTTAAAGTTAATGTACCATTATCAGAAACAGTAATAAATAAAATATTATCTTATGCAGATAATAATGAATTTGAAGTAAAAACAAATACTAATCCAGAAAATTCAAGTGTAGTGACAATATTAGTAAATGTTGTACCATTTGTTTTATTGATAGCAGCAACATTCTATCTATTTAGTAAAATATCTGGTGGAAATAAAAATTCTATGGATTTCGGAAAAAGTAGAGCAAAACTTTCTGAAGATGGTGGAAGAGTAAGATTTACAGATGTTGCTGGATTAAATGAAGAAAAAGAAGAAGTTGCAGAACTTATCGATTTCTTAAAAAATCCTAAAAAATTCCAAAAACTAGGTGCAAGAATACCTAAAGGCGTTTTATTAGTAGGCCCTCCAGGAACAGGAAAAACATTATTAGCAAAAGCAGTAGCTGGTGAAGCAAACGTTCCATTCTACTACATAAGTGGTTCTGACTTTGTAGAATTATTTGTTGGTATTGGAGCAAGCCGTGTTAGAGACATGTTTAAACAAGCAAAACAATCAGCACCATGCTTAATATTCATAGATGAAATAGATGCAGTTGGACGCCAAAGAGGAACTGGACTAGGTGGAGGTCATGATGAACGTGAACAAACACTTAACCAATTATTAACAGAAATGGACGGATTTGGTGCAAATGAAGGTATAATCATTATTGCTGCAACAAATAGACCAGACGTACTAGACCCTGCATTATTAAGACCAGGTAGATTTGATAGACAAGTAACTGTTAGTTTACCAGACCAAAAAGAAAGAGAAGCAATACTAAAAGTACATGCAAAAGATAAAACATTTGATTCATCTGTTAACTTAGAAAATTTATCAAAAAGAACTCCAGGATTTAGTGGAGCAGACTTAGAAAACTTACTTAATGAATCAGCCTTACTAGCTGTAAGAAGAAACAAAAAAGCAATAAGTATGGATGAAATAGATGAAGCAACAGATAGAGTTCTTATGGGACCTGCAAAAACAAGTAGAAAAATTACTGATAAAGAAAAGAAATTAGTTTCACTTCATGAAGCAGGACACGCAGTAATTGGCTTAAAATTAGAAGATGCTAATGAAGTTCATAAAATAACAATCATACCAAGAGGTATGGCAGGTGGTTATACAATGATGCTTCCAAAAGAAGAAAAAATTGCTATAGCAACTAAAAATGAATTACTAGCAAGTATAACTGGATTACTAGGTGGTCGTGTAAGCGAAGAATTATATTTTGGGGAAATATCTACAGGAGCTTCAGACGACTTCTCAAAAGCAACTAAAATTGCAAGAAGTATGGTAACTGAATACGGTATGAGTGATTTAGGACCAGTACAACTAGAACATAAAGAAGAAGGGGTATTCTTAGGAAGAGATTATAACAAAACAAGAAACTTCTCAGATGCAGTTGCCTTAGAAATAGATGAAGAAGTTAGAAAAATAGTAAACGAATGTTATAAAAAAGCAACTAAAATATTAAAAGAAAATAAAGATTTAGTAATGCTTTTGAGTAATACATTAATTGAAAAAGAAACAATAACTAAAGAAGAAATAGATGAATTAGTTAAAACAGGAAAATTATCTTCTAAAGAAGAAAAACAAACTGAAAATAAAGAAGAAACTATTAAAGAAGAAAAGTAGTTTCTTTTATTTTTGATAAAAACTTTTATAAACTATAAAAAACACTTAGACAATTATATACATATATGATAAAATTAAATATGTATAAGAAGAAGTTAAAAAAGGCAGTGATAAAATGACAAAAATAATATCTTTAGTAAATCAAAAAGGAGGAGTAGGCAAAACAACATCCAGTATAAACTTATCAGCATCCTTAGGAAAATTAGGTAAAAAAACACTTTTAATAGATTTAGACCCACAAGGAAATGCAACTACTGGACTAGGAATTAATAAAGGTGAAATTGCCTACAGTGTATATGATGTACTAAGTGAAAAATGTGATATAAAAAAAGCAATAATAAAAACCAAATTTACAAATCTTTCAATATTACCAGCAACAATAAATTTAGCCGGAATTGATATAGAATTAGTAGAAAAGGCATATCAAGATACTAATTTTCAAAAAAACAATCAATTAAAAAATGCATTAAAATTAGTAGAAGATAAATATGATTATATAATAATAGATTGTCCACCATCTTTAGGATTATTAACAACAAATGCATTAGTAAGTTCAAACTCAGTAATAATTCCAGTACAATGTGAATTCTTTGCACTAGAAGGTATAACACAACTATTAAATACAATCATAATGACTCAGACAAGATTAAACCCAGGACTTAAAATAGAGGGTGTTTTATTAACATTACTAGATTCAAGAACTGTATTAGGATTAGAAGTAGTAGAAGAAGTAAGAAAATTCTTTAAAGAAAAAGTATTCAATACTATTATTCCAAGATTAATCAGATTAGTTGAAGCACCAAGTCACGGAGAACCAATTATTGAATACGACCCTTTAAGTAGAGCAGCTGAAGCATATTTAAATTTGGCTAAGGAGGTCATATTAAGAGATGGAGAGTAAAAGAAAAGCATTAGGAAAAGGATTAGAACAATTATTTAACAGTGAACCATTAAATATAGACACATTAAATAATTATGAAAAAGAAATAGTAAGCGGTGCAAAAGATAGTGATATTTTAGAAATACCAGTTGATGAAATAAGAAGTAATCCCCATCAACCAAGAGAATATTTTGACGAAGAATCACTAAGAGAATTATCAGAATCAATTAAAGAACATGGACTTATAGAACCTATTATTGTAAAAAAAAGTATCAAAGGATACGACTTAGTTGCAGGTGAAAGAAGAACTAAAGCGGCAAGACTTGCAGGACTAACAAAAATCCCAGCAATAATAAGAGATTTTACAGACCAACAAATGATGGAAATTGCATTAATAGAAAACATACAAAGAGAAGATTTATCTCCAATAGAAGAAGCAACAGCATATAAAAATTATATTGATGCAACTGGATTAACACAAGAAGAAGTAGCAAATAAATTTGGAAAATCAAGAAGTTATATAACAAATCTATTAGGTCTTTTATCGCTTCCTAAATACGTTCAAAAAGAAGTAATGAATGGTACTATAAGTATGTCACATGCAAGAGTACTAAGTAAAATAGATGATGTAGACATGATACTTAACTTAGCACAAAAAGTAATTGACGATGGAATAAGTGTAAGAGAACTTGAAACATTAAGCAAAGAAGAAAATGTTATAAAGAAAAATAAAATAGTTAGAGTATCAACTCTTAATCCAAGATTTAAAATATATGAATCAGTATTACGAGATGTAACAGGTACTAAAGTACAAATATCTAAAAATAAAATATCAATACCATTTGATACTGATAAAGATTTAGAAAGAATATTAGAAATATTAAACATAGATATAGAAGGTGAATAATATGTTAGACTTTTTACTCAACCCAAAAGTTTATGGAACAGTAATAATTTTATTATCATCATACATTATATACAAAATACTATACGATATAGTAGATAAAATAGTTATAAAAGGTAAAGATGAATTAGAAATAAAAAAACGTACAACAATATTACATTTATTTAGAAATATAGCAAGATATTTAATATTAATCATAATGATTCTACTTTTATTAAACTTATACGGAATAAATACAACAAGTCTTATTACAGGCTTAGGTATAGCCGGAGTAGTAGTTGGGTTAGGATTACAAGACGTATTAAAAGATGTTTTTAATGGAATAAGCATAATATTTGATAACTACTATGTAATAGGAGACATAGTTGAATACGAAGGATTTACAGGAACAGTAATAGAATTTGGATTAAAAAATACAAAAATAAAAAAATATACTGGAGAAGTATTAATAATATCAAATAGAAATATAGATAAAATAATTAATATTACTCAAGAAAAAGCATCAACATGTATAAGCATTCCAACTGCTTATGAAGAAGATTATGATAAAGTTGAAAAAGTGATAAAAGATACACTTAATAGTTTCAAAGAAAATAATAAAGAAATATCAAAAGTAGAATATCTTGGAATAAATGAACTTGCAGATTCTAGTATAATATATCAAGTACTAATAACATGTAATAGAGGAAAACAATGGGCTGTAAAAAGAGCATTCCTTAAAGAAATAAAAATAGCATATGAAAAAAATAATATAAAAATACCTTATAATCAATTGGAGGTACATAATGGAACAAAAATATAATGTGGGTTCAATAGTTATAATGAAAAAACCACATGCATGCAAAGAAAATAAATGGTGTGTTACTAGAGTAGGTGTTGACATTAAATTAAAATGTTTAGGTTGTAATCACATTATAATGTTAGATAGATTAGAATTTGAACGTAAATTAAGGAGCATAGTAAATGAATAAAATAAGAAAAATTAGAGATAAAGTTGTATTACATCCAATAATGTCTTTCTTAATCCTTATATTAATAACAATATGTGTAAGTGGAATACTATCTTTATTTGATATTACAGGAAGTTATAGCACAGTAAATACTAAGAGTAATTCATTAGAATCTACGATGATTACTATTGAAAATTTATTTAGTTTAAGAGGATTAAAATACATATTCTCAAACACAGTATCAAATTTTGCATCATTTACACCATTATCAATGCTACTTATTACATTACTAGGTATAGGTATCATGGATAAAACAGGATTCTTAGATACATTATTTTATGTTTTAACAAGAAAATTAAGAAAAAATGTTGTCACATTTATATTAGTATTAATTTGTATATTATCAAGTATAGCTGGTGATATATCTTACATAGTATTAATTCCAATATCAGCATTACTATTTAAATATGGAAAAAGAAATCCACAAGCAGGAATAATAACTGCATTTGCTGCGATAAGCTGTGGTATCGGAATAAATATATTCATAAATTCAGTAGATTCTTCATTATTAACTTATACACAAGATGCAGCAAACTTATTGAAAGAGGGATACGTAGTTAAAACAACAAGTTTTATAATAATAATGATTTTAGCAACTATAGCATTATCATTTATAATAACAAATATAACAGAAAAAAATATTATTCCTAGATTAGGAAAATATGAAATTGAAGAAGAAGAGGAAGAAAAATACGTTTCAAAAAAAGAATTAAAAAGTTTATATATTTCAATAATAGTAGGTTCAATTTATTTACTAATATTCATATATAATATTATTCCAGGATTACCACTAAGTGGAAATTTACTAGATTACTCTCAAAAATTATATATTGATAAACTATTCGGATATAATTCATTCTTTAATTCAGGATTTGTATTCGTAATAACAATATTATTCTTCATAAATGGATTAACATATGGAATATTAACAAAAAGTATAAAAAATAACAGAGACGTATGTGATGATTTATCACATTCACTAGATGCAATGGGTAAAGTATTAGTGTTAATATTCTTTGCATCAACATTTATATCAATATTAAAATATTCAAATATAGGTATGCTTATAACAAGTTGGTTTGCAAATATAATATCAACAACTAAATTTACTGGTTTACCACTTGTCTTACTATTATTTATACTAAGCGCATTATCAACATTAATATTACCATCATCAATCTATAAGTGGTCAATATTATCTTCTGTATCAGTACCAGTACTAATGAATTCAGGAATGACACCGGAATTTGCACAATTGATATTTAGAGCAGGAGAATCAATAACATATGGATTAACACCAGTAATGGCATATTTTGTAATATTCTTAGCGTATATGGAATTATATAATCAAGATAAAAAAGGTGTAGGATTATTTAAATCATTAAAATATCTAGTGCCATATTCAATAGGAACATTATGTATGTGGTTAATACTAATAATCGTATGGTATTTAGTTAACATACCACTAGGTATAGGAATATCACCATTAATGTAAAAAAATGTAAAGAAGTAAACAAATACTTCTTTTTTACTTTATATAAGTTAATAAAAATGTTATATTAAAACATACAAAAAGGAGAAATTCATATGTTAAAAAATATAGATACATTATTTTTATCATTCGATAACAAATATACAATTTTAATATTTTACACAATCATAACTCTAATAATAGGTAAATCGTTAATATATATTTTAAAAAAACAACTAATAAGAATAAATAATAATAGATTACAATATAAAACATTAAATTTTATAAAATTAATAATATCTATTATTCAAATTTTAATTATTTATCTTATATGGGAAAGTAATATAAAAAATGCAATGACATTAATTAGTTTTATATCAGCAGCAATAACATTATCTTTAAAAGATTACATATTAAATTTATTTGCAGGATTTTATATAAAACTTTATAAACCTTTTAAATTAGAAGACAGAATTGAAATAAAAGGTCAAAAAGGAGATGTTATAAATCTAGGATCATTATTCTTTGAATTATTAGAAATAAGTGATAATTATGGGCATCAAAGTACAGGTGTAGTTTCAATAATTCCAAACTCAATAATATTTACAGAAACAGTAAAAAATATGAATAAAGGTTTCAAATACATATGGGACGAAATAAAAGTACAAATATCTCTTGATAGTGATCTTATACTAGCAAAAAAGACTTTATACAAAATAATAAATAATATAGATGTGATAAAAAATATACCAACAAAAATGAAAAATGAATTAAAAAATAATACTTCATATAGAATGTATTATAATAAATATGAACCAATGATATATACAGAAGTAAAAGATAAACATATAGAATTAAATATAAGATTTTTAATAAATCCAAAAAAAGCAAGATTAGTTGAATCATATATATGGAATGAAATATTAAAAGAATATAAAAATGAAAATATCCAACTTATAAAAGAATAATGTAGTTTACAAAACAAAATATTTTTATTAAAATTATAATAGAAAGGAGCCTATACATGTTAAATAAATTAAACAAATTCTTGTACTCATCTATTATAATATCTATAATAATGTTTATTATAGGATTAATATTTATTATTTATCCAGAAGTATCATTCACAACAATAACTTATATACTATCAATATTACTTATTGTAAATGGAATATATTTCTTAATAGAAAAAGAATCAAGTATATTCTTCTCTAGTTTCTTAACATTAGGTGTTATAGAATTATTACTTGGTATTATAATGCTAGTTAATCCAGATATAGTAAAAACATTATTCCCTATAGTAGCAGGTGTAATAATGATTACTAAATCAACACTAGATTTAAGACTATCAATATTACTATATAGAAATAATATTAGTAGTTGGTTATCACTTCTAATATGCTCTATAATATCTATTATATGTGGTTTAATAATTATACTTAATCCTAGTATTGGAACTATTGCATTAACAACTTCTCTAGGAATACTAATTACAGTATATTCTATATCTAATATTATAGATACAATTATATTTAAAAATAACATAAAAGAAATAACAAAATTATTAGAAAAATAAGACTTCTTTTGAAAGTCTTTTTTTAATCTATTCTTCCACAAATATAATCCATAGATAGATTAAATTCTTTAGCAAGTTCATAAACAAATATTGTTAAAATAAGAGTCTTACCCTTTTCATAAGCACATACAGTTGATGGTGTTGTATTTAAAATACTAGCAATATCTTTTTGTTTTAAATTATTTTTATTTCTTATCATAACTAATCTTTTACCAATTAATTTTTTGTCTAATTTATGATTAATATTAATGTAATTCTTTTCTATACTTAATCCAAATATATAATCTATACTCACATTAAAATAATCGCACAAAGTAAAAAGGTGTTTTAATGGAATAATATCACTTCCAATTTCCCAATGAGATATCAAACTTCTATCAACTTTTAATATTTTTGCCAAATCATTTTGTGTTAAATCTTCACCTTCTCTTAAAAAATATAATTTATCTAATTTCATAGTAATCACCCTTATACATATAAATTGTGTCATTAAATAAAAAATATTTAAAAAAATGTGAAAAAATACGAATTTTATGTTATACTATTAATATAGAGTAGGAGAGAAGTAATGTGAGTGGTGAACAGAAATTAAATTTATTTAAATTAAAGTTAAACAATAAAGAACAAAAAATATCAATTTTGTTAGGATTTTTAATAATAATATTAAGTTTAATATTAGTTATAGTTAATATTAATAGCAATAATACACGAACCGTAATGATATATTTGGCAGGAAATAATTTAGAAAGTGATAGTGCTATAGCAACCTCTGATTTAGAAGCAATTAACCCCAAAAAAATAAATTTAAAAAATAATAAAATTCTTATTTATACTGGTGGTACAAAAAAATGGTTTAATTTTATTGAATCAGATGAAAATGCAATTTATGAATTAAAAGAAAATGGATTTGAAAAAGTTAAATCTTTTCCTCAAAAAAATATGGGAAACTATGAGGTTTTTAAGGAATTTTTAAGTTACTCGTACGATAATTACAAAACCGACAAGTATGACATAATTATGTGGGACCATGGATTAGGGAGTTTAGGTACTATAAGTGATGAATATACCAATGATTATCTAACACCAAATGAATTAGAAAAAGCTTTTAGCGAAAGCCCATTTAATCATAAAAAAATATCTACATTAGCATTTCATACATGTTTGAATTCAACAATAGAAATGGCTGCTGTATTACATAAATATGTAAATTATATGATTGCAAGCGAAGAAGTAACATGGGGTGCAACAAATTATAATGTTTTAGGATATTTAAATGATATAGACAAATTAAAAAATGACTACGACTATGCAAGAACATATATTGAATCATATAAAAAACAAATGAGTGAGCTTGGAATTTCAAAAGATATAACTTATTCAATTTTAGATTTAAAAAATTATCCAAAAGTTGAAAAAAATTTAAATGATTTTATAAGAAATATAAACCTTGAAAATAATTATAATGATATAGCAAAAATAAGAAGTAATATACATCAATATGGTTTAGAGCATTTAGATTATGATACAGTGGATTTATATGAGTTAATATTGTTAATAAAAAATTATAGTAAATCGGATTCAAAAAAATTATTAACAAGTTTAAAAGAGTTTATAAAATACAATTGGACAAATAACGAACATTCTAATGGTGTATCAGTATATTTTCCATATAATGGTAACGATACCGTAAAAAAATTACATTTAGATGTCTATAATAATTTAAATTATTTAACTGATTATAAATATTTTATAAATAATTTTTATAAAAAACAAGCTAATGCCAAGCCATTAAATTATAAAACGTTTACTCAAGAAATAACTAGTGAAGCTAATGAATTTAAATTAAAATTAAATGATGAACAAATAAGTAATTTTGCTAGAGCTAATTATATAATATTTGAAAAACATGAAGATAATTATTTTACACCAATTTATGTTTCAAAAGATGCATATTTAACAGATGATGGATATGTAAAAACAAAATTAGGAAATAATTTAATAAAAGTAACTGACATTGAAAGTAATGAAAGTTCATACATACAAATTATAGAAAATGATAATAATATTTTCCAAACGAATGCTATCGCCATGAATTTTATAGAAGAATATGGAGCATATAGTTTGAAAGTTAATTTTAAAATAGAAAATGATACTCCAGTTGTTGAGAGTACAGAACTATATAAAGATAATGACATAACAACAACGGGTTCATTAGTAGATTATAAGAATTATGATTCAGTTCAATTTACTAATTTTAGATATAAAATATTGGACGATAATGGAAATTATCAAGAAAAATGGGAGTCAAATTCTACTAAATGGTTATTTGAAATAGCTCCCAAAAAGAATGATTATAAATTTGAACTATCAAATTTAAAAGATTCAAAAAATAAAAATTTATATTGTTTATTTAAAATATATGATATAAATAACAATTATTACTATTCAAATTTAATAAAGGTAGAAAATTAGGAGGAATTAAAATGTTTTGTAAAAATTGTGGAAATAAAATAGAAGAGGGAACATTATTTTGTTCTAAATGTGGGGTTAAAGTTGAGAGTATAAGTAATATCGTTAACGGAACATTAGAAAATAATTTTAATAATAACGTTAATAATACATCAAATGGCAATTTAAATAATAATATATCAAGTGATTTAGCAAATAATCAAAATAATATTTCAAATCAAATAAATGAATCACCAAATACGAATAATAACTTAATAAATAATCAAAATACTGTTAATAATATTGGAAATAATCAAAATAGTAATATGACAAGTATTAACACTAAAAAGAATAATACGCTATTCATAATTATCGTAATAGTAGCATCAATTGTAGTACTTACTTTAATTAGTTTCATTATAGTTAAAATGTTAAGTAGTCATAACAACGATTACCAAACATCAACTTCTAATAACAACAATAATGTAACAGAAATTAATAATGACAATAAAAATAATAATAATTATGAAATAACTTTAGGAAACTATAAATTTAAATTGCCAACGGATTTACTTTATAAAAATGGTAGCGATTATATACTTGCTACTAACAATGATAAAACTTTTATATTTGAAATGTCAGTTTATAATTTTGCTTATTCTGATTTAGTAAATGGTTATCAAGAAGTAGTTAATGAAGTTCAAAATTCTGGTATTACGGTAACAGATGCAAATGAAGTTTCTAACGGTTCAACTAAAATATTCTTATTTGATTTAAATGATGGAGAAAATGCATATCAAGTATATTATACTGAACTAGATAATAATACTACTATTGGTGGTGCATTACAAGTATATAACGCTAATCTATTTAATACAGCTTTTAGCTACATAGAAAAAATAAAAAATTCTAAAGAAAAAGTTGGATCATTTGGTAAAGATACAAAAGAAGAAATAAATATTAAAAACTATAAAATAAGAGAAGATAGTTTTGTTTTAAAGAAGGATTAATCATGAAAAAAATATTATTAATAATATATCTTTTTCTTTTTGGAATAACAAGTGTATATGCAGATAATTTATTTAAAACAGCAGAAATAAAATATGAAGAAGACAATCCTAAAAATTTGTTTATGTATTTTGGTGATGCGAATATTACATCAAGTAATTACTACATTTATTATAGTGAATCTTTATTAAATTTTACGGATAACCTTGAGCCAAAAACAATAGACTCGGACAAAATTAAGTCAGGAACAAATACATTCTCTATAAATAATAATAGAACAAGTAGTTTAAGTTCTATATTTGAACTAAATAAAGATACATTTTACTTTTATGTACTTGAGTACAAAGATGCAACTTATTATATAAATACATCAGATGTAATTGTGATAAAAAGAGACGATATAGACAAATTAGAAAATGAAATAAATCAACAATTAAATGTATATTTTAGTGAAGATACTGTATCTACAACAATTTATGCACCTAAAGGTATAACAACAAAAAGAAAATTAAAATATAAAATTGGAAGAATGACAGATTATGCAATATTAAAAAAATTATATAATAAAAACTATGAAGGAATTAAAGATTTGATTAATTATGCGAAGAATGATAGTAATGGAATTACAGATACAATAGATGCAGAATTAATTAACTACAAAATATCTGATAAAATAAATATTCAAGATAAAGCTTATTATTATGGATATTATGAATTAGAAGATGAAAATGGTAAATATTACCCAGTTACAGATATAGATTTATTACAAGGTTACACATCTTTTTTAGGTAAAATGTTTTTGAGTTATAGTGATTCTAAATTTGAATATATTTTTGAAGATGAACCAAATGAAGAACCAGTCGAAGTCGATGAAAGAATAAAAGGAACAGTAGAAAATAAAAAAACAGGAGTAAAAGGATACGTATTAACATTCTTAATTATTTCTTCATTAGCTTTCATCATACTAAAATCAATAAAAAACAATAATTTATTCAAAAAGATATAATAGGAGTAATAACATGAAAAATAATAACGTAAACATAGAATATAAAACATTAAATGAATTAGAAACAGAAATATTAATTGGAGAAGAAAAAACATATTCTCAATATATAAAAATTATTATACCTATAGCTCTTTTAATGACAATAGTAAGTATATTTTTTTATAAATTTTTCTTAATTGAAATAGTACAAAATATTTTAATCTTTATTATAGTACTTTCAATAATAATAGCACTATTTTATATTTGTTTTATAGGAAAAAATAAAATCTCTAGAACTTGCATACAATTACCTATCCCCAAGAATATATCTAAAGATGAAATATCAAAAAATATAGAAGAAATGTTAAAAAAATTATTATATAAAGAAAAAAGATATAGAAAAGAAACTGCATACTATGCATATAAAACAATTTATTACGTTGATATAACATCAAGTTCTAGATATTTAAAATATGAAATAACAGATAATACAATAAATTTTTATGTTTGGCTTAATTTATATGGTAAAGAACGAAGTATTAATAAAAATGGACCATGTATACTTAATGGAGTAGTATTAGAAGACTTAAAATATTTAGAAGATTGTATCAATAAGTTAGGAGTAAAGAAAGATGGAATATAATTATTTAAATTTTTTAGAAACAAATAAGCTTAGTTTAGATAAAATAAATACAAATATAAAAAAGAAAAAATATGATGAATGTATTAGTAATTTAAGACAATTAATAAGTACCGTACAAACATATCAAGATTTATGCACAATATATTTTTATGTAGTTTATAACAATGCTGAAAGCAAAATTATTTTAAATATTATAAAAAATGAATTAGAAACTAACATACATTATAAGGAGTTTTTAAATGAATTAAATAATAACTTTCAATCTTTAGATATTAACCATAAAAAATACCTATTTAATATATCATATAAATATTCTAAAAATAAAAAAAGAAAAAATAACATTTTAATAATAATATTATTTCCAATATTATTATTTACATTAATATTTACAATAATTGATTTTGATTTAGACTCTTTATTAATTATTTTCTTCTGTATAAATTTTATAATTTGGTCTTTAGTTGATAATCATAGATTAAATAAAATGATAAAGATATGTAAGGATACATTAAATACATGATACCAATAATTATAATTATATTTCTCATATTAATTTCTATATTTAAAATTCTTTTTGATTATTATAAATATAAAAAAAGTGAATTAATAAAAAGTAATACATCATTTAATAAATTATTACCAATAGGTACAATAATAAAAAGAAATAATGATGACAAATTATATATGATTAATAATTATAGAGGAGCAATATATATTAAGAAAAGTGTTTTAAAAACAATTGATTATTGGTGCTTGGAATACCCATTAGGAACAACCGATGATAACTACAATTATATAAATATTAATACAGAAGAAATAAGTAAAGTTATATATTTAGGTTATGATAATGAAATAAGACAAAAATTTATGAATGATAGAGATTTAATAAAAGAGGAAAATTGATATGAAAGAACTTTTACCAATTGGTTCAATAGTAGAATTGAACAACAAATATATAGTTATGATTGATGGCTATTATAATCAAAATTATAATTTGACTTACGATTTATATGAAAATATAAGTATTTATCACTACACGTCTTGGCCATTTGATTTAATAAATATAGAATACAAAAATAAAGAATTGAAAAAATATAATTTTTATTTAGAATCAACAAATTCTTATACAGAAAAAAATATATCAAAAATAATTTTTAAAGGTTATGAGAATGAAGACTTTAAAAAATTAAAAGATAGTAATAGTAAGGAGTAAAGAAATGAAAAATAATAATGAAAACAATACAATGTCAATAGTAGGATTTATCTTGTCGTTTATGATGCCAGTAGTAGGTTTAATACTTTCAATAATAGGATTAAATAAATCAAAAGAATTAAATAATAAAGGAAAAGGGTTAAGTATAGCAGGTATAATAATATCAGCGTTGTTATTTATATTCCAATTCTTAGTATTATTACTTTTAATAAGCGTTGGAACAGTTTCAAGTACTTTAGATACAGCAAAGAATAAGGCAAATAAATTAATGTGTGAAAAAGCATATGATTGTGAATTAGATAGTACAGGAAATTATAGTTGTAAATATTTAAACAATGATGGTACAATTAAAAAAATAACTTGTGAAAATAACACTTATTTAACTAAAGAAGATTTAGTTGGATATTACGAACCATATGATTTAAAAGTAAATGGTGTATCAGAATCGGTAGAAAACTATTTGGGCAATAACCATGATAAAAAATCGTATATCATATTTAATGATGATAATACATTTAAAAACTATTTAACGATGTATGCAAATGAAGATGAAATAACAGGCAAATACACAATAAATAAAAATATTATAAATATAACACTTAATACAAAAACTAATATAAAAATAGAAGCAGAAAAAGAAAATAATACAATTTTATTAAAAATGTATATTGATGAATCAACAGTGTTATATTTAAAACAAATAAAAATTGAAAGTGAAAAAGATTAAATAAATGTTTTGAAAAGTAAGGTGAAGAAATGAAAAATAATAATGAAAACAATACAATGTCAATAATAGGGTTTATCTTGTCATTTATAATACCGGTAGTAGGACTAATATTATCAATATTAGGATTAAGCAAATCAAAAGAACTAAACGATAAAGGAAAAACTTTAAGTATTATAGGTATAATTATATCTAGTATCATGTTAATATTTAATTTTATATTTACTTTTTCTATAATAGAAGATATATTAAATGAAACTGATAATAAGTTTGAATATAAATATGACAATAAAAAAGATTATAATAATGATAATAACAATGAAAATAATAATTTTTCTCAAATTAGCTATGAAGGAAAAAAAGGTGATTCATTTTGTATAAAAGAATATGATAATCACTACTATATTGAGAAAGATCGTAACTCAACTAATACTAGGTGTTATAGCTGCACAACTAATAATTGTGAAATCTTTGACGTATCAGAAAATGGAAGATTTATAGTTGGTTTTGACAATAACGAATACTTTACTTATGACTACAATACAAATAAAAAAACAAAACTTAATATAGATTTAATAAAATATAGTTACATAAACATACTAGCAGAAAAAAATGATGAAAATTTGATTGGCTTATTTTTACGGAAAGTTGATAATAAAAATAATTATTCAGCAGGATATTATGATTTAAAAGAAAATAAAATGTTAATTGATTACGGGAATTATTCTTACTTAACAAGTGATTATATTTCTGTGAAAAAAAGTCTATTTATTTTTCAAACAAAAGAAAATAAAACTGGGTTAATAAATATTAACACTGGACAAGTGTTATTAGAAAACATCAACACTTCAGTAGTCGCAAATGATAAAGTGTATTACTGTTATTTTGTTACTAATGATGAATTTTACAATATAACAACAAATTTATATAATGAAAATTTAAAAGAAATATATAAAGGAAATAACATAAAGATAGACATATATGATAACAAGATTATATTAACTGATATTTATGCTTTAAGTGATAATAATGTATATAAGATTTATAAAGATGATGTTTTAAAATATACAAGTAAAAAATATAATGACATATTTTTTATTAATTCAGATTACATAGTAGTTAATGAAAATAATAAGTTAATTGTTAAGAAAATAGATGAAACTTACATTACAACATTAACTGAATTAAAATCAGATTATTATGTACGTCATGCAACAATAAAAAAAGTAAATGGAAAAGATGCAATAGTCATTCCAATGACAAATGAAAGAGAATATACAGATAAAGAAAAAGTAGAATATAAAAAGAACAATCCAGAAACAAACATAGATTATACGTGTTACCATTATTATTATATTATCAGCACGGGCGAAACTGGAAGATATATAGATTATACAGATATGATATAAAAAAGTTTTCAATAAATATATTGAATTCTTTTTAATTGCTATAAAAAATTTTTAAAAATATGATTAAGAAAAGATTCATTTTAAGTTTTAATGTGTTTTGAAACCACATTCATATTAACAAATATTATGTCTTGTACTTGATGAATTTGTATTAAAAAATTAACAAATAATTCTAAAAAGAATAAATAATTTATATATACAAAATATAAAAATAATGTTAAAATAAAATTGTATTAGAAGTAATACGTTAAATAATTATAATTTTTTATCAAGAATGAGGGAGAGAATTAGCTCTAAGAACTCATACCAACCTGCAACAGTAAGGTGGTAATGCTAATATCGATGAAAGAGATTTTTATAACAATAACTCTTTCAAGAGTTTTTTATTTTTGATAAAAAGAGAAAGAGGGAGATTATATGAAATATTATTTAACAAGTGAATCAGTAACGGAAGGACATCCAGATAAAATATGTGATAAAATCAGTGATTACATATTAGATGAAGCATTAAAACAAGACAAAAGTAGCAAAATGGCAGTAGAAACAACTATAAAAGATGATTTAATATTTATTTACGGAGAAGCAACAACTAAAGCAAAATTAGATTATGGTTCTCTAGCAAAAAAAGTTTTAAAAGATATTGGATATGAAGAAGAATATAATGTAATTGTTAAAGTAAATAAACAATCTATTGAAATAAATAATGCAGTAGAACAAGATAAAATTATGGCAGGAGATCAAGGAATAATGTTTGGTTATGCAACAAATGAAACAAAAGAATATATGCCACTACCAATCCTTTTAGCAAATAAACTAGCAAAAAAGTTGACAGATGTAAGAAAAAAAGACAAAAATTCTATACTAAAACCTGATGGTAAAACACAAATAACTATCGAATATGAAAATGATATTCCAAAAAGAATAGATACTATAATAATTGCATCTCAACATAAAGAAAACATAGATAAAAAAATCTTAGAAAACTTAATTATTAATGAAGTAATAAACAAAGTTGTTCCTACCAATCTACTTGATAAAAACACAAAAATATTAATAAACACAAGTGGTAAATTCACAATAGGAGGTTCTTTTGGAGATAGTGGAACAACAGGTAGAAAAATAGTTGCAGATACTTATGGAGGAATAGGAAAAGTAGGTGGAGGATGTTTTAGCAGTAAAGACCCTTCTAAAGTAGATAGAAGTGGAGCATACTATGCAAGATTTGTTGCTAAAAATATTGTAGCTCATAACTTAGCAGATAAATGTGAAATAGAATTAGCATATGCAATAGGAAAAGAATATCCAATCTCAGTTTACATAAATACATTTAATACAAATAAAGTAGGTATAGATAAAATATATGAATTTGTAAATAATAATTTTAATTTTAGTGTAGACAATATTATAAAAGAATTAGATTTATTAAATCCAATATATTACGATTTAGCATCATACGGACATTTTGGAAGAACAGATTTAAATTTACCATGGGAAAAAATAAAAGAAACAAATAATTTATTATAAATATGATAAATTCTATTTGAAAATGTATAAACAATATGTTATCATGAATATGTCAAGGACACTTGAATATAATAAAAAAGGGAATACTTAACATGGTACGTTGAGTACTCGCCTTTATGGGTTGAGCACTTAATCTACGCTAGATTGAGTGCTTTTTGCTTACATTAATATTATTTATATAATAAAAATATAAGAAGAAAAATGATAATAATTAAAGAAATAAGAAAAAAATCAAATATACCTATAATAATCGTAACTAGTAAATATAATGAAATAGATGAATTATTAAGTATAAATAATGGAGCAGACCATTACATAACAAAACCATTTAATATACATATTCTGCTTGCAAAAATTAATTCATTACTAAGAAGAACTAAATCACAAGAAAACATAGATAAAATAGATGCGAAAGATTTTATTTTAAACATTAACAAAAGTACAATAGAAAAAGATAACACTATAATAGAACATACAAAAAATGAATTTAGAGTACTAAAATACTTAGTTCAAAATAGAAAGCACATATAGAAGATTATTTTAAAGAACATAGTCGTAGTTGTAAAATAAATAATTAATTTATTATAACAAAATTATAAATATAACAAAGAATGGAGTAATTTATATGAATGAGTATATTAATTTAACACTAGACAATATAGATGAAGAACACATTTGTTGTGCAATAGGAGATAAAAAACATCAAAATGGTGTTAACAGAAAAAAAGAATGGATTAAAAATAAATTAAATAATGGACATGTATTTAGAAAATTAAATGCTAGAGGAAAAACATTTATAGAATATGAAAATCTTAATAATGCATGGGTTCCAATAAACGGAAACAATTACAATTACATTTATTGTTTATGGGTTGCAGGTAGTTTCAAAGGAAAAAGTATTGGAAAAGAATTATTAGAATATGCAATAAATGATACAAAAGAAAAAGGACTTAGTGGAATTTGTACACTTTCATCAAAGAAGAAAAAACCTTTCATAGGAGATAAAAAATTTTATGAACATTTTGGTTTTAAAGTTGTAGACGAAATAGGGGATTATGAACTACTAGCACTACAATTTGATAATAATGAAACTCCTAAATTTAATGAAACAGCAAGACAAATGAAAATTGATAATAAAGATTTTACTGTTTATTACAGTAATGAATGCCCTTATGTAGAATATGAAGTAGAAGAATTAACTAATTACGCAAAAGATAATAATATAAAAATTAATTTTATAAAAATAGATTCCCTAGATAAAGCAAAAAATGCTCCATGCATATTTAATAACTGGGCAAACTTTTATAAAGGAAAATTTATATCAAATACAATCTTAAATGCAAATTCAATAAAAAAATTACTAAAAGAGCAAAAAATAGATTGACAATATTAACTACCAAATGATAATATTAAATTGACATTTGTGAAAGAACACATATATAAACACATATTACTCAAATTCGTGTGAAAATATAATGTGTTTTTTTGCGTTGAAAGGAGTGTAGATAAAAAATGTCATTCATCAATGTAAACCACATATCAAAAACTTTTAAAGTTGCCAAACGCCAATCTGGATTAAAAGCATCTTTAAAATCATTTTTCAAAAGAAATTACATTTATATAGAAGCAGTCAAAGATGTATCTTTTGAAATAGAAAAAGGGGAAATTATTGGATACATTGGACCTAATGGAGCAGGAAAAAGTACTACCATAAAAATGCTTAGCGGAATACTTACACCAGACAAAGGTACTATTAGCATTAATGGATTATCACCATCTAAAGACAGAATCAAATATGTTAGTAATATCGGTGTAGTATTTGGACAACGAATCCAATTATGGTGGGATATTCCTGCATTAGATACATTTGATTTATTAAAAGATATATATAAATTAGATGAATCTGAATTTAATAAAACTAAGGAACAACTAATAGAATTATTAGACTTAAAAAATATAGTTAATATTCCTGTTAGACAACTTAGTCTAGGTCAAAGGATGCGCTGTGAAATTGCTGCTTCACTTATTCATAAACCATCCATATTGTTTTTAGATGAACCTACTATAGGACTTGATGCCGAAAGTAAAATAAAAGTAAGAAATTTTATCAAAAAAATCAATAAGGAAATGAATACAACTATTATATTAACAACGCATGATATGAGTGATATCGAAGCACTTGCAAAAAGAATTATACTTATTGGAAAAGGACGAATATTATATGATGGAAATATAAAAAAATTAAAAGAGAAATATGATAATACAAAAGAAATACAAATAATTACAAAAAACAAACTTAATAAATTAAATAAAAAAGGAATAATAAAACAAATAAAAAAAGATTATGGATATAATTTTATATTAGATACAAACTTTTTATCCATATCTAACTTCTTAAAATATTTATCTAATTTAATAGATATAAAAGATATAGAAATAGAAAATGAAAATATAGATAATATAATATTAAAATTATATAAAGATTGTGAAATATGAAAACATATATATCTTTATTTAAACTAAGATTTATAAATAGTATACAATATAGAAAAGCAGCAATAGCTGGAATATGTACTCAATTCTTTTTTGGATTTGTATTTATTTCAGTCTATCTAGCATTTTATTCTTCAACAAATAATACAAAATTACCCATGAATTTAAATGAATTAATAAATTATTTATGGTTAAATCAAGCTTTCTTTGCATTAGTATATACTTGGTACAAAGATAAAAATTTAATAAACTTAATAAAAAATGGTAACATATCCTATGAATTTATAAGACCAATAAATTTTTATAAAAAATGGTTTTCATCAATGTATGGAGATAGATTATCAGCAGTAATTCTAAGAAGTCCATTAGTTATTCTAATAGCATTCTTCTTACCAAAACCTTATAATTTAACATTACCAACTTCAATTAATTCAGTTATATTATTTATAGTATTCATGATATTATCTAGTTTATTAATTAATGCATTTACAATGATTTATCATTTATTAATATTTTATACTTTAGATGAAAAAGGAATAATTACATTATTTATGGTAATAGGAGAAATATTTGCAGGTGGAACAATACCAATTGCATTCTTTCCTAAATTTTTAAGAATTATATCAAGCTTATTACCATTTAGATATATAGCTGATTTACCATTTAGAATATATTCAGGAAATTTTAATATAACAAATATTTTACCAAATTTAATAGGTGCAATAATATGGTTAATAGTTTTATTAATAATAGGAAATAAATTAACAAATAATATATCAAAGAAAGTAATAGTACAAGGTGGATAATGAAAACATATTTTAGTTTATTTAAAATGCATTTAACATCTTTATTAGAATATAAAAAATCATTCATAATAGGATTTATATCACAAATATTTGTAGTATTTACATATTATTTTATAATTATTGCTTTATTTACAAAATTTAATAACATAAAAGGATTTACTTTATACGAAGTATTATTATGCTTCAGTATTGTACAATTCGGGTTTAGTATGAATGAAGTTTTCGCAAGAGGAATAGATCAATTTGATAATTTAATCATAAATGGAACTTTTGATAGAATACTTCTAAGACCACAAAGTATATTAATACAAAGTATTGCATCAGAAATAGACTTTGTTAAAATATCAAGAATAATACAAGCTATTGTAATACTATTTATATCTTTAATAAATTTAAATATAAATTTTAATATTTTAAAAGTAATAACTCTAATTTTAATGTTATTGTCTTCTAGTTTTATATTCTTTTCTATATTCTTAATTATGGCTTCTTATTGTTTTATTACAGTACAAGGTTTAGAAGTTAGAAATTTATTTACAGATGGTGGAAAACATGTAGCACAATATCCAATAGGAATATTTAATAAATATTTTAGATTTATATTTACTTATCTTATTCCATATGCATGTATAAATTATTATCCACTACTATATTTAGTAGGTAAAAGTAATAATAAATTATATTGCTTTACACCTTTATTAGTTTTATTATATCTTATACCATCTCTATATTTATTTAAAAAAGGCATAAAAAAATATACAAGTGCAGGTTCATAAGAATTAGTATATACAAGTTCTTTTTATTTATTAATATTTTCTTGACATCACTAAAACTTATGCTATAATACGTCTTACCAAAGGGGGATTTTATATGTCATACGAAACAGATATAATGATGAGTTTAAAACATTCAATAGATAGACTTAATAAAAGTACTGAAATAATGAAAAGACTTGCAATCGCTATTGAAAAACAAAATGAACTTAAAGAAAGAGAACTAGATATGTTAGAAAATGATAATAATATAAAAAGAAAAACTCTTTCAAATAATACTAGAAAATTCTAGTATTTTTTATTTTAGTAAGATATAATTAATTTAAGGAGAATATATATGAAAAAACAAACAAAAATAGGAATTATATTAATAATAGTAGGTGAGGTTTTATATTTTATACAAAGTTATTTAAGTAAAAATTATACTAATCTTAATGATTTTATATCAGGATTATTACTAGGTATTAGTATTGGATTAAATTTATTAGGAATAATTATTTCAGTTGCAGCTATATCAAAAAATGAGAAGAAATAAAAAATATAATTAACATATAAAAATTATATTTTTTTAGTATAATTATAATAGGAGGAGTAAATGGAAAACAACGAAAAAAATTTTGATGAGGTAAAAGTAGAAAAGGTTATCAAGACAGATTCCTACTTTGATGGAAAATTTATAGAATATTTAGGATATAAAATATTGGCACTTCTTATAAGTTTAGTAAGTATAGGAATTGCAAAACCATGGGCTGACAAAATATTATTGGAATATCAAATCAACCACACTGTATATAATGGCAAAAGATTAAAATTTGAAGGAAAAGGAACAAGTCTTTTTGTATTAAGATTTAAATGGATTTTATTTACAATAATCACGTTAGGTATATATTACATATGGGTTCCACTTAATATGGAAAAATGGATAGCATCAAATACACATTTTGAAGATGAAGATTTAATCGTAGGTGAAAGTTATTTTGATGGAAAAATATTAGGTATAATAGGAGTAAATATATTTACCTACTTAGTAAGTTTATTATCTTTAGGATTATTATTCCCATTTGCAGTATGTTATAAATACAAATGGATTGCAAATCATACAATTATTAATAAAAAAAGAATTGTCTTTAATGGAAAATCTATAAGTTTAATAGGCCATTATCTATTGTGGTATTTATTAACAATTATAACATTCGGAATATATGGGATATGGCTTCCAATGAAAGTATATGGCTGGAAAATAAAAAATACTCATATTAAATTAAAAGATGAAGTAGTAGAAAAAGAATCAAAATTACCATACATATTATCTCCGATATTAATAATAGTTTTAGTAGTCTTAATTGTACTAATAATACCTAATATTAAAATAGATAAAAATATATTTGAAAATATTTCAAATAAAATTAACAATAAAGATGATAATCTTGAGCCTGTAAAATATGATACTTCATGCATAAATAAAAATTCATTAAATATTATAAAAGATTATATTAAAGATAATTACGAAGATAATATAATAGAATGCAAAAAAGATGGGCTATTAATAATGTTATCAACAACAAATGATATAGATTTTAATAATGCTGAAAAAGATATTATAAAAATACTAAATTATTTAACGGAAAATGAACTAAATAACAAAATAATGATCTCATATGAAAAATACAATACAAGTAACGACTTTTATCTTTATGGTGAAAAAGAAAAAAATTCTGACGTGATAAATTGGACAAGTGAATATACACCAATAAAATCTACTAAGATTAAAACAGATAATTCTAGTAATGAAGTAAATTCTAAAACTACTAAACCTATAACAACAACAAAAGTAGTTGAAAATAATAAATGTTCAAATAATGCAGTTTATATTGATGGAGATTGTTATGATAAAAACAGTTACGTATCTCCAGGATCATGTGGATATTTAAATGAAATAGATGGTAAATGTTATTATCCTGGATGTGATGAAACAAACTATTTAACAGATGAAAATTGTGTAAATGATTACGAAAATAAGCCATCAAGTAATGAATGTCCAAATGGATTTAAATATAAAGATGGATTATGTTATGGTTCTTTAATAAATTAAGGTACAATCAATGTGTCTTTTTTTATTTTAAAATCACATTATAATTAAATTATCATAAAATATTTTAGGTGATTAAAATGAACTATACAAGAGCTTTAAAAGGTATTGTTATTGATGCTGGACATGGACGATAATTATAAAACTGGTACATACAAAAATAATCGTTTTAATATAGATATGAAAACAACATTTTATAATGGAAAAGAAGATTTAAGATTTCTTACAGATGGATTAACGCAGTTACCATGTGATAATCAGAATGAAATGATAAATGAATTTAATATTATTTCTAATAAACTAACTACTAGAGGTAAATTTATTGGTAAATTATTAAAAAAAATTAAAATTTAATTATTGTTTATTTTTGTATTTTATTAAGGTTTAATAATTAAAATATTGATAGAAATCTAATTGATTAGGTTTCTTTTTTTGTTACAGATTAGAAAAGTATGTTATAATAGAAAACAAGTGTAGTTGGAGGTAATAATTATGATTAGTAAAATTGGTACTTTTAAGGATTATAGTGATGGTACATTAAAAACGGTTTTTGATGTTGGTAATAATAAAATTATAGAGATGTCTTTGTTATTTAATAAGGAAGATAAGGATGTAGTTTGTGT
>CAKOHQ010000014.1 GCA_934085875.1 uncultured Bacilli bacterium
CTAAACATTAAAAGTACTGTTGATGTTCCACTTCTCCTTACTCCTGTTATAACTTTTATGAATTCTGTATCCTTTGCATCTATCATTTTTTTCAAATATTTTTCTCTAATTATCATATTTTCATAACCATAATAATATTATCACAAAAAGATTAATTAAAAGTTTTGCAAACAAGATTTTTTTATTAATCTTTATTCCTGCTAATATTTAATATTATCCCAATACTTACCATACTAACTAAAAGAGATGAACCTCCGTAAGATAGAAATGGTAGTGTTACACCGTAAACACATTTTTTGGGGAGAAAATATTATGAAGACATTTACAAGGTAGATAAAAAAACTTTAAAAAAAATCATCTAACAAAACTAGCTAACTCTTGAAATTTGAAGAATACATAAATCTTTTTATCATTATCAATTTCAATTCTATCAATAAGTTCTGCTATCATAGATTTACTAGGTTTCTTTTGTGCTAGAAATTTCTTTACTATGAATGCACAACTATCATAATCAAGAGTTTGTAGTTTAGATGTAATCAAAATCTTTTTATTATCTAACTCACTTTTTAGTTTTATGGCGTTATTTAATTTATCATTATAACCATCTAATAAATTTCTAAAAATGTTTTCAGGTAATTTACCATTAACTTTATCTAAATATAATTCTTCAATAACAGTATTATATTTATTAATATCTCTTATAAAAATATCTGTTTCTTTTTGTAAACTATTTAATTCTTCACTTAATATTAAATTTGCTTCTTCTATTAATGACTTACTATCATATTCTTTGATAAAGGAATTACAAATATTTGTAATAATATTAATTAAATCTTCTTCTAGTAAATTATAATTCACTCTATGAATATTACAAATACCGTATTTTCCTTTTTTACTATACTGATTACACTGAGTGTAGTGTGAATCAGACTTTTTATTTTTTCTTTCTAATATGCTTATAGAATGACCACATTCCTTACATTTTAATAGACCACTAAATAAATATTCTTTTTTACTTTTCGTAACTAATTTTGAATTAACTTTTAAAAGTGTTTGGACTTTATCAAATACTTCTTTACTAATAATGGCTTCATGAGTATCAGGAACAATTATATAATCTTCTTTATTAACTGCACGAAGTTTTTTAGAGTTATATCTTATTTTGTTATAAGTATTTTGTACCATATTTCCTATATACATTTCACTAGTTAAGATATCTCTTATTGTTTGACTTCTCCAAATTCCATAACCATCATTATCAGTAACGGTTGCACCACGACTTTCTTTTTTATAAACTATCGGGATTGATATTTTTTCATCAGTAAGAGTAGTTGCTATTGTATAACAAGTATTTCCTGCTAGTGCCATATTATATATTCTTTTTACTATAACTGATGCAACAGGATCAACAACTAACTTATGATGATCACTTGGATCTTTTAAATATCCATACTTAGGTATTGAGCCAATATAATCTCCATTTTTTTGTCTTGCAGTAAATGCACTTTTAACTTTCTTTGATGTATCTCTTAAAATATAATCATTAAAAGTTAATTTCATAGAAATCATACTATCTCCATTTAATGAATCATATCCATCATTAATTGCAATATATCTAACATTTTTTTCTAGAAAATATTCTTCAATAAAAGAACCGGTACCATATAATTCACGACCAAGTCTAGATAAGTCTTTTGTAATAACGCAATTAATTTTTCCAGACTCAATATCATTTAGCATTCGTTTGAATGCAGGTCTATCAAAATTACCACCAGAATATCCATCGTCAACATATTCTTCAACCAAATCTAACTTTCCAAATTTACAAAATGATTCTATAATCATTCTTTGACTTTCAATAGAAGAACTTTCATCTTTTTTTAAGTCATCTTCTTTGGATAATCTTAAATAATCGCCACATTTATATTTCCTCATAACTTGTTTCCTCCTTTAAACTTGTTAATCAGAAACTATAAACGCTTAAATAAAGTATAACATAAGTTAGATCTTATTATTTATAATTTTGATTAACATTTTATATTTTTTATATCGCTTCTATTTTCTTTTATATAAAGTAATATATGTTCTTTTAATATTTCTTTTAACTCTTTACCATTAGCATTAAAATTTAAAACTATATTATTATGTAATGGTAAGCTACTAAGTTTACCAGTCATATTGTTTCCTCCTTTAAAAATTTATTATCATCTATCTAATTTTATGCAAAAGAAAAGCCAACAATTTCTTGTTTGCTTAATTAGACAAATTATTTAATCGTTGAATCCATTTTTGCATTGTCTATATAATTTGATGACTACAAAGTGACCACTAAAATGATTCACACATATTTTTGGATGCATCACATTACTTTTAATTTTTGATAAAGTCAATAAAGTTTTATAATTTATTTTTAAACACCTCCAAACATTATAAAACAAAAAAAGAGAAAACCTCATTTAAAATAAAATTTTCTCTAATCAAAAAATGAATTAAAAAAGCAGAAAGAATAGGATTCTCTCTGCATAATTAATTCATTTTACTATATTTTACCACTTGACAATCGGAAGTCAAGCAAGTTTTGGACGAATTTGGACTTATTCGGCCTTATTTGGAAGAATTTATTTATTGTTATATTTTCTAATATTATTAATAATATTTTTGTAAAAATTATTTAGATTCTGATCTTCACAATATATATAGCATCCTTTAGTTCCTCTAGTAAGCAATACTCTATACGCATTTTTTATAAGTTCATCAGCAATTTTATTTGCATATGCTTTATCTTCTTTTTCTAGTTTTTTAATTCCTTTAAAAGATGGATCTGTTGAAGCGTGATTATGAAAGTCGGTGTGAACTCTGCCATCTTTAAAAAACATATCTTTTCCAATTATAACTCCAACATAATCAAATTCTAATCCTTGAACAGAATGTACGCATCCTACCTCATTAATTGAATCATCAATAGCATATGTTTGCTTTGCACCTAAATTCCAACTCATTTCAAAACTATCAATTTTAATATCATGATAATTTGTATTATCAATTTCTTTTTTATTCCAATTCCAACAGTATCCAGCTAAAATTCTTGATTTAAATTTAATATTTTTTTCACTAATTATTTTTCTAAGTTCACTAGCGTTATCACAAATTTTAATATCATAATTTATATTATTAATATTTAACTTATCATTATAACCTAAAATATAATCAATGATAGATAAATAATCCCTAGAGCCGTTGCATCTAAATTGTGATGTTAATTCATATATATTTACTTTTTTGTCACATGCAGATGCCCATTTTTTAATTTCATCAATAGTTCCGATATCATTTAAATGAATTCTTTGTTTTTCATCAATAAAAAATACACTATTATTGGATGAAGTAATAACTTCTTTAATTTGATTAAATCCATAATTGTTAAACAATCCTGATTTTTCTGCCATGCAATGAGCTTCGTCTACAATCAAGCAATCAAAAGATTTTTCTTTTGTATCAGTATATGCACCTGAGGTTTTAAATAAATTATCTATATTACTTTTCTTTAGTGTTCCTTTCAATTCTGCAGAATAGACAACTCTAGGAGCTGTGTTTCTTGAAACATACTGTGTCATTTTTCCTTTTTGTAACATGCTTGTTAATAGATTAATTGCGATTACTGATTTACCTGTACCAGGCCCCCCAATTACAATAGAAACAGTATTATCATTATTTAATAAACTTCTTAAAATTTCATCATAAATTATCATTTGATTATCTAATAATCTAAAATTATTGTTTCCAGTCATTAAATTTGTTATTTCATTTTGTAATTTTTTTGAAGGATTAAAATCACTATTTTCAATTTCATATATTATTTTTGATGAATCTCCTTTACTAAATGATTTAGAAATATAATCAATTAAATTTTGTTTATCATCATTATAGAACATTTTTACCTTTGATAGTAAATCATCAAATATTAAGAAATTAATTATATTATCTTTTTTATAATTATGAAGAATAACACTAGCCTCAATAATAGCGTTATGCTCTTGTATAAATTTATTATAATCGCAAAGCATATCTTTATATGTTAAGACTTGATATGCGGGATGTAATACTTTTCTTTGTGAATTTCCAACAAATGTTTCTAAAAGGACATCACTGTTATCAACAAGATTAACTTTTGCCCACTGTTTTAATTCAAAAATCAAAATTTTTTCCTTATTATTGAAATCATATCCAGTAATCATTAAGTCTATTCTTGATGAAGAAATTGGTAAATTATATTCTAGAATAATAGTACAATCGTCTGGTAAAGTACTTATTTTTATAACTTCTGCCATATATGAAAGTGAATTTTCCCACGATTTTTTTTCAGAATCAGATGTATAATGAAAAAGCTTATTTTTAAAATTTTGATTTAATATTTCTACTAAAAGATTATCTTCGATATCTGAAATAAATTCTTTTTTGGTTTTATTATATATAATCATGATTACTTCTTTCTAAGCATATTTACTTTATCTTCACATGTATATGTAAGATATTCACCAGTAATATATTGATTTTGTATGAATCTTCTTAAAATTTCCTCATTAAATTTATCTGTCCACGGTTCGTTAGTATAACCATTTATTTTTTGATAAGTTCCTATGCTTTTTAAATATTTCAAAAATAATTCATAAGAATTAAATTCCATTAAAAATTTATTTCTTTTTGCAGAAATAGGATATAGCCCTGCTTCATCTACCATTGAATCCATATCAGAAACACTGAATCTTCCTTCAAGTTCTTTTCCAACAAATACTTCTTTTAAGTAGTCAGTACCTGGAACTGAAAATATTGTTTGTCCAGTTGAATTTAACATATTTCTTGCTTTTTTAAGTGCTTCAACAGGATTATCCAAATGATGTAAAACATAACTAAATATTAATAAGTCATATTTTGATTTAAAATCATATTGCATAAAATCATTATTTATAAAACTGATTTCATTATTTCCAGTAAAAATTTTATTTTCAGCCACTTGTATCATATCTGGACTAATATCTAACCCTGTTATATTACATCCATCAACTTTACTATCAATTCTTTGAATAATTTTTCCAGCTCCGCATCCAATATCAACGATTGTCATTCCATCAGATATTGATGCCATGATTTCACTTTTGATAGGATTTTTAATTCCATGGTAAACAACAAATTCTGCTTTATCATCCCATTTTTTTGCCACCTCAGCATTAAATACTTTTTCAACACCTGAATGTTGTGATAATGCTTTACTGAAGTCTAGAAGAAATTCTGTAATTACTTTTTTAGTTTTTTCTTTACTCTTAATTAGAGAATTATTTTTAAAAGTTTCAATACATTTTAATAATTCATTGTATGCTACATTCAAATCATCATTAACTATTACACAATCATAGCCAATAGCATCTTTAATATTCTGAATATCATTTTTTATTCTTTCTAATGAACGATCTTTACGTCTAAAATTTAAATCTTCTACCGAAGGTGGCAAGATTAAAATCAATAATGTATTGGGATTTTTCTCTTTCATTTGAATTGCTCTATCTGGCGTTAATTGAAAAATTATATTTTTACTTGATATGATGTGATCCATATCTCTTTCAAAACTTCCATAATAATTTCCACCATATTTCCTAACATTAAACATTTCTCCAGATTCAACTAATTTTAGAAATTTTTCTTCATCAAGAAAGTAGTAATCAAATCCATTCTTTTCACCATCACGAGGTTTTCTTGTAGTGCATGTTGTAAATTTTTTAAATCCAGAATTCTTTAACAACATTTCTGTTAAAGTTCCTTTTCCAGTCCCACTTGGACCGCTTAAAACTATATTCATAGGTCATATCCTCCTTTTATTGATGAATATAATAATATAAACAATTAAAAAAAGCAATACATTTTGCCGATTATTATTTCATATCTATTTTTATTTCTTCTATTATATGGCCTATATTTCCTTCACCAGCATATTTTGTCATATCAAAGAAGTTTTCATTAATATCTACCCATTCAAGTTTATTAACTTCTTCAATAAGTTCTATATCTTTGTTAAGAACACCATAATATACTTCTAATTCTTTATCCCATTTAACATAAGTTAAATTCATAAAATGAGTTAGCTCAATATCATCCTTAGTTATGTTAGTTTCCTCAACTAATTCACGATATGCCTCGTTTAAGCTATCATTTTCTTTTTCTATTTTGCCACCAACAAGATTATACATTCCCATGTATGGTTCTTTAGTTCTTTTACACATCAAAGTTTGTTTTAAGTCTTTATCAAAGACTACAATAACATTCATTTTCTTCATAAATTACCTCCATTTAAATTATATCATGATATTTATTATTATTTTAGAAAAAAATGAATATCTTTAAAATATTATCTCTCAAAGTCATCTTCACTATATAAATCATTTAAATCATTATCCCATAAACTATCTATATCAAAGTTAAGTTTATTGATATTGCTATAAATATCATTTTTAAAATAACCAAATTTATTTTCAATTAGATAGCCATCTTCATCTTTAAAATTTCTACTAACAACTCTTGGTATCCATTATCTTTAACAATATTTAATAACTTATAAAATTTTTCTTTAATCTTGTATATATCATTTACTTTATCTTGAATTGTTCTAATAGAGAGTACTGAATCATATTTTTCTTGATGTTCTTCTTCATAGTAATTTGAATTATGAATAATAACATTAGAATCTAACTTATTGCATTTCAATCTATTTACTAATCCAACAGAATAATAATTATCAATAATTCCACCATAAAGTAAATCTTTATTTTCTTCATAACAAGTAATATACTTACTTTTTTTAGCAAATGGTAGAGTGTATATTCCATCTTTTGCATTAACTATTAAAATACTTGTATCTTTATTTATATTTATAAACTTATCTAATTTATGTAAAATACTAAAATTAGGCTCTCCATAAACACTTAAGCCTTTTATCTTATAGCGACTTTTATAATTATACATATATACCTCAATTCTTAGCGTTTATAGATTATTATTAACTTTTTTCTCCCATCAATGTATCGTTTAAAAACATGATGAAAATTACTGTATTTTTTGTATTTTCTTAAATTTTTTCTTAATTTTTGATTTATCTATTTCTTGTAAAAGTCCATAAATACTTTAAAATAAAGGAAAAATGAGAGATTATTATTTTCTCCCATCTAAATGTTTAACCAGTAACTGGTACTAAACCAACTACAACAGATAAATTTAAAAGTGTTTGAA
Source organism: uncultured Bacilli bacterium (assembly GCA_934085875.1). Lineage (GTDB taxonomy): Bacteria > Bacillota_I > Bacilli_A > RF39 > UBA660 > UMGS1124. The sequence continues at coordinate 7,276 of CAKOHQ010000014.1, forward strand.
ATATAATCATAAAAGATAAACCAAAAGATAAATATTTACCAAATAAATCTTTTGTATTCATACTTATTTTAATACATCTATAAAATATAAATATAAAGAATGAACTAACTAATAATACACCAATAAATCCTAACTCTTCACTAATAATAGAAAAAATAAAATCTGTTTGGGGTTCAGGTAGATAAAAATGTTTTTGAATACTTTTTCCTATTCCCATACCAAATAAACCTCCAGGCCCTATAGCATATAAACTTTGTATTATTTGAAAACCACTTCCTAGCGGGTCAGTCCATGGATTAATAAACGAAATTATTCTTGCCATTCTATATGGTGCAATTATAATTAATCCTACTATGCCTACCAAGCCACATACTCCTATTTTAACAAAGAAAGATAACTTAACTTTAGAAATAAATATCATTGCAACTAAACACATTGTTATAACCATAGCAGTACCAAAATCAGGTTCTAACATTATTAAAAGAAAGAATATACCAATTACACTTATGATAGGAAAAACACCCTTTTTAATATCATACATTATATTATAATTATTACTTAAGTATTTACTAACAAATATAACTAAACCTATTTTTGCTGCTTCACTAGGTTGTAAACCAAATCCACCTAAACCAAACCAACTTCTACTACCATTTCTAACTACACCTATTCCTGGAATCAATACCAATACTAATAAAATAAAACATATTAATATAATTAAATTAGATTTTTTTCTATATAAATTATAATCTATCTTTGATGTTATATACATACCTATAACACCTACAATATAAAAAACAAATTGATTAATAAAATATTTATACGGATTATTAAATTTAAATTCAGCCCAAATATTACTTGATGAATATATCATGAAACATCCAAACAACGCTAAAATAACAACACTTATAAATAATTTATAATCAATATTTTTCAAGATAATCACCTATTTAATTATATAAAAAAAAGTATGTTTTATAACCATACTCCATATATAATACCTAGCATACCTAACATAAATCCTGCTATCCAAAATAATTTTACTATATCTGTTTCACTCCAATCTAATTGTTCAAAATGATGATGAAGTGGAGCTTTTTTAAATATTTTTTTATTAAATTTTCTTATTGCTATTATTTGTACTAAACTTGATAAAGTTTCTATTACAAATACACCACCTATAATCGCCAAACTTATTTCATGTCTTGTAACTATTGCGACCGTTGCAAGTGCACCACCTAATGCTAAACTACCAGTGTCCCCCATAAATACTTTTGCAGGATGCGTGTTAAATACCAAAAATCCTAATAATGCTCCTACTAATATAAAACAGAATATTGCAATTTCTTGATATCCACTTATCCAATAAGATCCCCAAGCGATAACACCGTATGATAAGAAAGCCATCACAGATAATCCTCCACATAAACCGTCAAGTCCATCAGTTATATTAACAGCATTTGTTGTTCCAACTAATAAAAATAATATAAATATACCAAAGAAATAACCCATTTGTAATTTAAAACCGAATAAACTAATTGTTAAATCTGTTAAACCACCATTATATTTATAAATAAAATAGAATACTATTGCAATCAACAACTGTACAATAAATTTAATTTTAATTGATATACCTTCATTATTATGTCTTTTAATTTTTAACATATCATCTACATAGCCTAATAATCCATAAGATATAAATACAAATATTAATATTATTAAGTTATGATTAAATTTTAAACTACCTTTAAAATATAATAATAATATACTTATTATAGTAGGTATAATAAATATTAATCCCCCTATTGTAGGAGTACCTTCTTTTTTTATATGTCTATCATTTATTAATTTACAAGTTTGTTGTCCTAATTTCTTTTTTCTAAGTATTGGTATAATTATTAAACCAGCAATTAGAGATATTATAAAGCCCAACATTATACCTAGTACTGTTTTTGCTAAAATTAACATAGTGCCACCTCTTATTTAATTATACACTAAATACTTTATTTATAAAACAAATTTACTATAAATTTATCTTTTACTTTACATCATTTATTCCATTAGATGTTGCTATTAACATATATTCTTCATATTTATTTTTATCTTTTTTTATATTAAGTTCTTTATTTCCATTTAAATAATAATATTTTGCTAAATTATAATAACCATAATAATTTCTTTCTGTTATTGGACACTCTATTGATCTTGTATAGTAAAAATATGCTTGTTTTAAATCTCCTTGTTTTCTATATATCTCTCCTACCTTATTTAATGCCCAACTATTATTCAAGTCACAGCTAAGTTTATAATAGTGTAATGCTAATTCGTCATCATTTATCGATTCAAAATATAAACCTAAATTATTATATGAATAACTAAATCCCATTTTACTTGCTTTTGCAAAACATTCTAATGCTTTTTTTACACTTATAGTGTTATTTGGATTGTTACCATTCATATAACATATACCTAATTTATTAAGTGCTGCAACATTACCTTCTTTAATACTAATATTTAAATAATGCCATGCGACATTAATATCTTTTTCCATTACTAGATTTTTAAGTATTAAATTTGCAACCATATAACAAGCTTTAGGATGATTTTTTTTAGCTGATTGTAAATAATAGTTATAACATTTTTCATAATCAACATTACCCGTTATAAATCCACTATATTCTAAAGATCCTAATTCAGCATTAGCGTACATATTATTTTTCTTACCTAATTCTATTAAAGATGTAATATAACTTGTACCTTCATATAAATTTATATTTAAATAACTATCTAACTCATCTTTTAATATAAACTTATTAATATCTTCTATATAAATTGGTTGTTTTTTTTCTAATATAACATATAATAATATTTCTATAATGCACTCATATAAATTATTTTCTTCATATAGTTTATTTAATTTATTTATTAAAATACTATTTACTTCATTATCTTTTCTACTTAGACTAATAGAATCTTTTAAAACATTATTTAATTTAATATTATTATTTATTATTTCTAAATTAATAGTTTCTGGATTATATATTTTTTCTTCTAATAATGTTAATATATTTGATACTACTTTAAAAAATACAATATAATTTGTTTTATATTCATCTTTTAAATCTATATATATTTTTTTATAATCTAACCCTATTGCTCTATAACCAATTAGATAATTATTTACTGTGGTGTTATTTATATCTTTTATATCAAATATAGAACAGAATACTTCGTGTTGTATACTACTTTTTTGTACCTTAGAATATTTTTTTATTATATTTACTATATTACCTAAAGATAAATTATTTTTGTTATCATTCATTTTTATAAATTTCTTTTTCATATAACATCACCTACATATATTATAACGTGGATTGGTGTGGATTATCAAATATTACTATTTTCTTATAAATAAAATATAATTAAATTGGAAGGAGTAATTTATGAAGAAAATTATTAAAAATTACAAATCTACATTTATTTTATTAGGTAGTATAATTATTGGAGGTATAATAGGAATTATTTTAAAAGATAAAGCTACTGTGCTAAGTCCTTTTGGTGATTTATTTATTAATTTGTTGTTAACTATAATAGTACCGTTAATTTTTTTAACTATAACAACATCTATTGGTAATATGAAGCAACCTAAAAGATTAGGAAAAATATTAAGAAGTATAATATTGGTATTTATTATAACATCTGTAATAAGTGTTTTTATTGGAATAATTAGTACAAGAATTAATTTGGTTAAAGGTGAAGATAGTATTAAGATTAAAGATGTTTTAGATTATAATATTGAGAATAAAAATGAAGATTTAAATATTTTGTCTAGAACTGTTAAAGCTATTAGTACAAATGATTTTGTTAATTTAATATCGAAAGATAATATTATTGCGTTGATAGTATTTAGTATTTTAGTTGGTTTATCTATTAATTTATCTAAGGAAAAAGGTAAAAAAGCTTTAGAGGTTTTAAATAGTTTTAATGATATTTTACAAAAATTAATAAATATTATTATGTATTATGCCCCTATTGGTTTAGGTTGTTATTTTGCTTCATTTATAGGTGAGTTTGGAACTAATATTGCATTAGGTTATTTAAAAACTTTTATAATATATACTATATCTTGTTTATTTGTTTATTTTATCTTGTATTCTTTGTATGCGTATTTAGCTGGCGGTAAAAAAGGTTTTGTTAGGTATTGGAAAAATATTATTCCTAGTACTGTAACTGCACTTGCAACTTGTTCTTCAGCTGCTTCTATTCCAGTAAATACTAAATGTGCAAAAAATATTGGAGTTGAAGATGATGTTGCTGATACTACAATTCCTCTTGGAACATCGTTTCATAAGGATGGTTCTATCATTGGTAGTGTTTTTAAAATTATGTTCTTAGTATACTTATTTAATGTTGATGTTAGTACATTTAAAGTTTTATGGGTATCTTTGATTGCTACTATATTAATAACAGCTGTTCCAATAGGTGGTGGTACTATTTCTGAAATGTTAATTATTAGTCTTATGGGCTTTCCAGTAGCTTCTTTACCTATATTAACAATAATTGCTACAATTATTGATGCACCTGCAACAGTATTAAATGTTGTTGGAGATTCTGCTAGCAGTATGTTAGTTGCAAGAATTGTTGATGGAAAAAATTGGTTAAAGAAAAAATAGTTCGACATGAACTATTTTAATTTGACTTAAATTGAGAATTGTATAAATCGGCATAAAAACCATTTTTTTTCATTAATTCATCATGTGTTCCTTGTTCAATTATATTACCCTCATTCATAACTAGAATTAAATCCGCATTTTTAATAGTTGATAATCTGTGAGCTATTATAAATGAAGTTCTACCATGAGTTAATTTATCCATGGCAATTTGTACTAATTCTTCAGTTCTTGTATCTACATTACTTGTTGCTTCATCTAATATTAAGAATGGAGCATTTTTTATTAATCCTCTTGTAATAGTTAATAATTGTTTTTGGCCACCACTTATAGAATCATTGTCACTAACAATTGAGTCTAATCCACCAGGCAAAGTTTTTATAAAGTGTTCAATGCCTATAAATTTACAAGCCTCTAATATTTCATCTTCACTTATATTTTTGCTATTAAACTTCAAATTTTCTTTTATTGTTCCATTAAATAACCATGTATCCTGTAATACCATTATAAATAAATCATGAATATTTTCTCTTGTTAAATCATGTATACTTACATCATCAATTAAAATATCTCCACTTTTAATTTCATAGAATTTCATTAATAAATTAACTAAAGTTGTTTTACCTGCACCTGTTGGGCCAACAATAGCAACTTTTTCACCTGGTTTAACTAATACATTGAATTCTTTTATTATTGTTTTATTTTCATCATATCCAAATTTTACATTTTTAAATTCTATTTTACCTTTGACTTTTTCTTTATCTAACTTGCCATCTAAATGTTTTTCATTAGTCATTTCTTTTTCATCTAAGAATTCAAATACCCTTTCACTAGCAGCAGCAACTGATTGTAAATTAGTCATAGATTGTGCTATTTGTGAAAGTGGATTTGTAAATAATCTTACATATACCATAAATGCAACAATTACACCAAAAGTTATATTACCTTTCATTGCTAACATAGCTCCTACTATACATACTGCAACATAGCCAAAGTTTCCAACAAACATCATTATTGGTTGCATTAACCCTGAATAAAATGCACTTTTTCTATTAGAATTATATAATTTACTATTTAATTTATTAAAATCTTTTATAGATTCTTTTTCTCCATTATATGCTTTTACTACATTATGACCTGAATATATTTCCTCTATATATCCATTTAAATCTCCTAATTCTTTTTGTCTTTGAACAAAATATTTTTGACTATTTTTAAGAATTAATCCCATAAATATAAAACCTATTAAACTAGATAATATTGCTGTTAATGCCATTGTACCATTTGTTATAAACATCATAATTATTGAACCTATAAATAATGTTATACTTGTAACTAATGTTGATAGACTATTATTCATATTTTGATTTATAGTATCTACATCATTTGTTACTCTTGATAATACATCTCCTGTTTCATGACTATCAAAATATTTAAGAGGCAAAGTGTTGATTTTTTTAGAAATATTGGTTCTTAATTTTTTCGAAAAATTATTTGATATTACAGTCATTATTAAAGTTTCTATGTAACTAAGTAATGCACTTATTACATATAAACTTCCTAATAACATTGCTGTTTTTTTAACTTTTTTTATGTTTATTTTTGGTTTTACTATATTGTATATAGATTTTGGTAATTTATCGAATTCATTAATTAATTCTTTTTCATTTTTATTTTTACTATTTTCTAAAAGTTCATTAAATTTTTGTTTATCCTGTAAACTGATATTTTCATCTTTCATTATATCTTTTATTACTGATTCACTTATATTTGGTTTTATTCCATCTGTTATTATATTAGTTAAATCTGATAATTTATTTGGAGAAATTAATGCTAATATTGCACTTATCATCGCAATAAATAGTGCAGTTACAAATAAGTATTTCCACTTATCTAAACTTTTAAATAATCTTTTCATAGATGCTCCAAAGTTTTTTGAGGTTTCAGGAACTTTCCCATTCATTGGTTTTGGCATTATAATTCCTCCTCTCTGAATTGTGACAATGCAATTTCTTTATAAACTTTACATTTTTTTAACAATTCTTGATGTGTACCTATTCCAACACATTTTCCTTTATCTAATACTACTATTTTATCAGCATGCATAATAGTTCCAATTCTTTGAGCAACTATCATGCTTGTTGCATCTTTTGTATATTTTTTTAATTCTTTTCTTAATTCATAATCTGTTTTATAGTCTAATGCAGAAAATGAATCATCAAAAATATATATTTCCGGATCTTTGTATATTGCTCTTGCTATTGCAAGTCTTTGCTTTTGTCCACCTGAAACATTGGTTCCACCACGGGCTATATGTGAATTATAAGTTTTATCTAATTTCATTACAAAGTCATTTGCTTGTGCTACTTTTACTGCTTCTTTTATTTTATCAACACTATGTTTCTTACCATTATCTCCATATGATACATTTGATTTTATTGTTCCAGTAAACATTACTGCTTTTTGTGGCACATATCCTAATTTATTATGTAATTCCTCTAATGTATAATCTTTAACATTTATTCCATCTATTAATATTTCACCATCAGTCGCATCATAAAATCTTGGTACTAAGTTTATTAGGCTACTTTTACCACTACCAGTTGATCCTATAAATGCAATAGTCTCTCCTTTATTTACTTTAAATGAAATATTTTCTAACAAATACTCGTCTGCATCTGGATATTTAAATGAAACATTTTTGAATTCAACAGTTCCAACTAGATCAGTGTTTTTAACACCTTCTCCGTCTTTAATACTTAATTTTTCGTCTAGTATTTCATTTATTCTTTTTGATGATACACTTGCTCTTGGCCATATCATAAATATCATTGCTAGCATTAAAAATGACATTATAACTTGCATACCATAACTTGTAAATACGACCATATTACTAAATAGTGTAATTTTATCTAACATATTTGCTTTATCTATTAAGAAAGCACCAATTAAATATATACCTAGCGTTAATGAATTCATTACAATATTCATAATTGGCATAAGCACTGCAAAGGCTTTTTGATTAAATAATTGTGTGTTTGTAAGATCATTATTGACTTTTCCAAATCTATTTTCCATAAATTTTTCTGCATTAAATGCACGAACAACTCTTATACCACTTAAGTTTTCACTAGTAACATTATTAACTTTATCAATAAGTTTTTGAACTTTTTCAAATCTTGGGAAAACTATAATCATAAGTATGCCAATTGTTGTTAATAGAATTAATACACATACACCAATTAGAATACTCCATTCCATACTTTTTCCAACTATTTTAGTTATTGCCCATATTGCCATTATTGGTGCTTTAATAATCATTTGAAGTCCCATTGCTATAACCATTTCTAACTGAGTTATGTCATTTGTTGTTCTAGTAATTAAACTACTAACATTATATTTTTTTATTTCACCAGTACTAAATTTCAATACTTTATTAAATATTTTTTCTCTAGTATTAAATGAAAAATCTGCCGATATAATACTTGCAAAATATCCTACTATAACAGCACTTAATAAACTTCCAAAAGCACAAGCTAACATATAAATTCCTTTTATGATAATAGAATTAATTTTACTTCCTTCGGTTTGAATTAATCTAGTTATATCACTCATATAATCTGGAAGTTTTAAATCTAAATATACTTGTATAACAATAAATATTATACAAAATAATATATATACAATATCTTTTTTATTAAAATTTTTAAATAACTTATTCATTTATATCCTCTTTTCTATTAATTATATTGTTTCCTATCTCTTTATATAATTTAATAAATATTTCTATATCTTCTTTTTTTATATTTTTACTTATATTATTTAAATAATTTGTTTCACATTTTTTTAAATCTTTAATTATATTAGTAGCAGTTTTATTAATCATTACTTTTTGTTTTCTTTTATCTAATTCATCACTTTTAATACTAATAAGTTTTTTTGTCAACAACGAATTTAAAGATTTAGAAACGTAAGCTTTTGATACTTTAGAAAAATTAACTACGTCTTTTGCATTTATAATGTTAGGATTATTTGAAAAGATTAGTAACATATCTGTTTCTGCAAAACTTAAATTATATTTATCTGCGACTTTTTTTATACTGTCATTATGGCTACAAACTATTAATCTAGATAGTTTAATTATTTCTAATAAATTATTATTCATATTATCACCTAGATAGTTCACTTGTAAACTATCTAAAAACAATTATACTATTATATTATGATAAGTCAATAATAAAAATAGGACGTTTAATATTATTACAAAAATATAAACGGATCAACCAAAATGTCTTAAAAGTTTATTAAACGTCCTGGTTATATATATTAAACTATATTATTAGAAAAAAGAAGACTATATCGTTCCAAAAAAATCGACAAAAAAAGACATTAGTTTGTTGTTAATGTCTTGATCTTTCTATCATTATAAAATTTTCTAATGTGTTTCATATTATTTTCTTCTGTCAAAGACATTAAACTGTGTAAACTAATATCTAGTTTGAAAAATTCTTCATTTTCATATAAATCTGTAAATTCAACAGTTAAATCTTTAATCTCACTATGTAAATTTTTAAATTTTATATTACCATGACATATTGCATTTCTTATACCATTTATAATTGTATATCCATAAAATGTATTATTGTCATCACTAAATATAATATTTGATTCTTCTAATTCTTTATTTTTAATTTTTAATAATTTATTATATTCTTCAATTTTATTTTTAATGTCATTTAATTTATCTTTTAATATTTCTAAAATTTCTTCATATTTTTTGTCTTTATTTTCTTCATATTTTTTTAAAACATTATTATGTTGATTTTCTATCTTATTATAATTATTTTCTAACTGTTTAATAGAATTATTATATGATGTTATTATTGTATTTAATTCATTAATTCTATTATTTTTACCCATTTCATATATTTTATTAAATTTTATGTTAGGTATTATTTCTGAAAAATCAATTTTTGAAAAATCCATGTCTTGTTCATTATATTCAAATGTTTTATTTGTTTTAAATAATGTTTCTAATGGATAACAATAAGTAAAATACATAATTGCGATCATTATACAAAGTAAAGATTCTTCATCCGGAAATATAATTCCAAAACATGAATCAATTTTGTTTCTTTCTTTTAAAAATTTTCCAAAGTCAAAAATTCCATATTGAATTGCTTCAAAAAGAGCTTTTTTTAATGATTCGAAAGAATATTGTACTTGATTTTCTTCATATTTGTTATACATATAAGAATATATTTTTTCAGCTACTACAAATAAATATATATTTAAATTTTCAGAGTCTATATCATATAAATATTTGTAAAAGTTTACTGTTCTTTTTATTTCATTAAAATCAACATCATCAACTTTATACATTTTATGTTTACTAATATCAACATAGTAATTATCTGAAAATTCAGATTTTACCATTTTATCATAATCACTGTCGTAAGTTTTAATATTTTGTTTAATTTTTTTTCTAAGTTCTAATGTATATAAACTAAAACGATTTTTTTCAGCACTTGTTAATTCTTGACCATCTTTTCTTCTTAATGTCATTTTTTTTAATGATATACTCTTTAAAAAATCTTTAATATCTTCGTCTGTTTCTAACATTTTATTAATTAACATTCCAGATTTATCCGTCAATTGATATTTAGTATATTTTTTTTCTTTAAATCTTTGACTTAAACAATCAGTCAATAACATATAATAATTTATAAATAAATATAGTGATACCGAAACATCTTTATCATTAATTCTAAATATTATATTTTTATCTTTTAAATAATAATCTCCATGTGCTAATTTATTTCTTATAGTTGCAAATACAGTTGCTCCATTTTGATCCACTTTCATATTTTCAATATCTAAAAAACTAAATATTTCTTCTAATTGATCATCTGACATTTTGCTTTCATAAGTTATATCTCCAACATTTTCTACCATCTTTTCTTTATTCAACAATATATCTATTACTATTATACCAAATAAAGAATTAATAAAATCTTCTTCTTCTATTTTTGATTGAAATAATATGTTATTTAATAATTTTACTAAACTTCTTTCCATCTTAGTACTTGTATTTATTCTATTTTCTTCCATAATACCCCTCTTTTTTATAGAATGATATTCTATCACATTAATCATAAAAGTCAAGGTATAATATTGAATAAATCACATAAAATATAATGTGATATTTATGAAAGATAAAATAATTAAATGGTTTTATATTTTATTTCCAATAATATTAGGTAGTATAGTTGGATTAATAGTTAATGATTATAGTTATTATAGTACTATTAATAAATCAATATTAGCACCTCCTAAAATATTATTTCCTATTATGTGGTCTATAATATATTTACTTATGGGAATTAGTTATAAAACATATAGAGATGATAATGATTCTAGTATTTTATATTACGTACAATTATTTGTTAATGTAATATGGGTTATTATATTCTTTAAATTTAAACTATTATTATTAAGTTTACTATGGATTATATTATTAGATATATTAATTATAATTTTATTAATAGAGTTTTATAAGAAAAATAAATTATGTTGTTATTTAAATATACCCTACTTAATATGGAATTTATTTGCAACTTATTTAATGATAAGTATTTATATATTAAATTAGACTATATTGTTTAATTTTTTTTATTTATTTTAATATTATTAATTAGGTGATTATATTATGTTTGTTGAAAATATACATGGTAGGATACGCTTTATATTTGTTATAGTACTTTTAATGTTTGTTGCAGTAATTATAAAAGTTTTTTATATACAAGTTATTGATTATAAAAAATTAAATGATTTAGCAGATAATTTATGGAGTAGAAATTTACCTATTACATCCGATAGAGGTTTAATATTAGATAGAAATGGTAAGATACTTGCTGATAATATTACTACTGTTAGTTTAGTTTTAATACCAAATCAAATAAAGAATAAGGAACAAGTGAGTCAAGATTTAGCGGATATATTAAATGTTAAATATGAAGATATGTATAAACATGTTAGTAAAAAGACTAGTATAGAAAGAGTACACCCTGAAGGTAGACAATTAAGTTATGACATTGCAGAAAAGATAAATAATTTAAACTATGATGGTGTTTATTTGGTTAAAGAGAGCAAAAGATATTATCCATATAAAGATTTATTAAGTCATGTTTTAGGATATGTTGGTATAGATAATCAAGGATTATCTGGTATAGAACTTGAATATGATAAATATTTAACAGGAAAAAGTGGCGCAATAAAATATTATAGTGATGGTAAAGGAAATAGACTTGATAAATCAGAAGTTTATGTAGAACCACAAAATGGTGTTAATGTTAGTTTAACAATTGATTTAGATATACAAAAATCTATTGAAAGAGAACTTGATAATGTAGTTTCTAAATATAATCCAGAACAAGCTTTGATAGTAGTTGCTGATCCTAATACTGGAGAAATATTAGGTATGTCTTCAAGACCAAATTTTGATTCTAACAACTATAAAAATTATGATATTAATACTATTAACAGAAATTTACCTATTTGGGCTACATATGAACCTGGATCTACTTTTAAAATAATTACCCTTGCTGCTTCATTAGAAGAAAAAACCATAAATGTATTTGATGACCATTTCCATGATTCTGGTTCTATACATGTAGATAGTGCTAGAATTAAATGTTGGAAAAAAGGTGGACATGGTGATCAAACATTTTTACAAGTTGTAGAAAACTCTTGCAACCCAGGATTTGTAGTTATGGGACAAAAATTAGGTACTGAAAGATTATATAGATATATAACTAATTTTGGTTTTGGAGAAAAAACTGGTATTGATTTAAATGGAGAAAGTTCTGGTATATTATTTAAATATGATAATATTGGTCCGGTTGAACAAGCAACTATGTCTTTCGGACAAGGTATAAGTGTCACACCTATTCAACAAATTCAAGGAGTATCTGCTGCAATTAATGGTGGTTATTTAAATACGCCATTTATAGTTAAATATTTAAGTGAACCAGAAACAAATACTATAATTAAAGAAAATAAAAAAAATACTAAAAAACAAGTAATTAGTGAAGAAACAAGTAAACTCGTCAGACATGTTTTAGAAAGCGTTGTTGCAAATGGTACTGGAAAGAATGCTTACATAGAAAATTATCGTGTTGGCGGGAAGACTGGTACAGCACAGAAAGTTAATAATGGTACTTATATGGTAGGAAATTATATATTATCTTTTATAGGATTTTTGCCTGCAAATAAACCGGAGTATTTAGTATATGTTGCAATAGATAATCCTAAAGGTGTTACACAATATGGTGGTACTGTTTCAGCTCCTATTGCTAAAAATGTTATGAAAAGTATAATTGATATCAAAGGAATTAAACAAGATAATACTGGTATGATTAGACAAGAATATACTTGGTTAGATACAAAATATATAATGTTGCCAGATGTTGTTGGAATGGATTTAAAAACAGCACAAACTACTTTAAAAGGTTTTAAAATCGAATATACTGGAAGCGGAGATAAAGTTATAGAACAAGTTCCAAGTGCTAATCAATATGTTAAAGAAACTAATACCATTAAACTAATGTTAGGTTAATTTGAATATACATCAAAGAGAGAAATTAATTTACAATGAAATGCATTTTAATGTATAAAAATACAAAAATATTACTTACAGAATATAATGAAAATTAAAAATATTTTGATGAAGTTTATGAAGTATATAATATTTTATACGCATCATATATTTTAAAAAGTTATTATAATAAAAATGATATAAATAATACATTATTTAAAACAAATATGAGTGAATGGTTTAAAGGAAGGGGTATACCTTCTTGGAGAGACAAACTAGATATTCTTTTACATAGGTTGAATGTAAGTGCACCAAATGAATTATTAGATAAAGCTTTAGGATTATCTTTATCTGACCAATATTGGATAAAACCTTATGGTACGAATATAAAATATGGTGATGTTAATTTTTTTGATAATGACTTTGAATATAGTGAATTTTTAGAAGCGTCTCTATCAAAAAACAGTAAAAACATTGTAAAAGATTCATCATTAAAAACACCTAATAACACAACCGATGGAATGCTAAGAAAAGCCTGGATTAAAATACAGAATTAATTACCTGTCATCAAATTAGAAATGATATAAAAAAACATGGAAATATAGAAGATTATGAAGAATATATAAAATTATTAGAAAAAAATGGAATTAAAAATGCTAGAATACAGATGGAAAATATGTATATTCTAGACTTTCTAATAATGAATGAAGATAGACACCTAAACAATTTTGGAATTATAAGAGATGTTAACACATTAAAATGGATTGAATGTGCTCCTATATTTGATAACGGACAAAGTTTAAATATAAATTATTACAATGATGATGAATTACATATTTCTGGTGAAGGAAGACTATTTTATGAGATAAAACCTTTTAATAAAATAATTATGATAGTAAATGATTTAACAAGAATTAATATAAATGCGTTAAATGAGACACCAGAATGGTTTGACAATTTATTACATAAATATCAATATATAACTAAAATTTCTGATTCAAAAATAAATAAATTATGTATCTTATTAAATAGACAAATAAATAAATTAAGAAAATTAATAGATGAAAATCAATAACAAAATTATTTAATTAATTATAATTATTCTATTCCACATTTTTCAATTTTACATAACAAAAAAACTTTACATCAATTTTGTAAAGTTTTATTTATTAACCAATTTGCAATATCAATAATTTTTATTTTTCTATTATATAATTTTTAAAACAAATTCAACATTTATATTAAAATTTTGTAACAATTTTATATTCTTTTTCCAAAACCATATTACATTTACATCAAGTATCAAGCCATTCCTTAATGTTTAAATTTTAATCGGGATGACTCCACGATTAATTGTTCTCATTTTATAATTATTAGTTGAAAAAATACCGCACAAATATTTTATCACACTCTCAATATTAATACTTGTATCACATAAGAATATATCAATAGCTGCATACTGATATTCTGGCCATGTGTGAATTGTAAAATGAGATTCTTTTAATACCAATACACCACTAACACCAAATGGTTTAAATTGATGAAAACAACTCTTCACCACATTAAAATCTCCTATTTTTCCAGCTTCCGTCATCACTTTTTTTATTTTATAAACCGATTCCAAATAATCATTATTACAATTATAAAAATCTAATAAATAATGCACTCCCAAAATATCATTCATTACTATTTTCCTCCATAATCATTTGAAAATAATCTACTGAATAATTCCTAAAAAATTTTTTAGGATCTTCTACCCAATTATTTACTTCTTTCCACAATATATCTATTCCTTTATCTCCATAACATTTTATAAAACTATCATAATTAATAAATGCTCCATTAATATCTTTATAGGCATCATTTTTTAAATATAAACTTTTAGAGAACTTAGCACCAGACCAATCTAAAATAACTGGTGCGAAAAATCTTATTGGAAATTCATTAAAACCTAATCTAACAAGCCCTTCAGTATGCATTCGCTGAGCCCAAATGCCAGACCAATCTCCACCATCTAACATAATTGTTAAAGTGTTGTTTTTCTTATCTTCCTCTAGCATCGCTACCCCTTTAGTTAAATCTCTAAATTGAGTATTTATATCCACATATTCTTCATTTTCTTCTGTAACTTTTATCTCATATAAACCATGTAATGGACAATGTGCATTCAAAATCAACTCATTCTTATTATGCTTTTCTTCTAATTTTTTTATAGTTTTTTTGCCAAGCCCACAGATTGGACATATTGTTCTAATATGTAAATCCGATGCTGAAGGAAATAAAAGTCCTTTAAAATATTCTTTATCATTTATAATATTAATAAGTGACTTTCTTACATATTTGTTTTTTTGAAATTCATTATAACTTCTTACAGAATAAGAAATATTAGCCAAAACTGATAATTTTTCTAAAATTTCAATAAATCTTTTCATATTAATATGTTCTTTAGATTCTTGTTTGAGAAAACTATGTCTTTGATCCTTATAATAAACTTCTCCATTATATTCTATTGTCTCTGCTGGACTATTTTCCAATTCATCAAATTGAACTTCCGTTTCTACTTTTAAATCATTTCTAACTTTATTCGCTAATGCAAAAGCTGTCATAAGTGTTGTTATTGTACCTAGATGCGGACTACTATTAGGTTGTGCCGATGTGTTTATTATTATCTTTTTTTGATTTTTATATTTATATAGAATCAAATCACTAAGTTTATTAGTTACGTGTGCAATTCCAATTGGTGGATAAAATACTTCTCTTTTCATTCTTTACCTCCTTGATACACTATTACTATTTCTCTCTGAAATAGTTCTTTTCCAATTTTAACAAACTTTTTTTCTAATCTATTTTTTTCTCCTTTTGAAAGAGATATAATTACGTTTATTTGAAAAATCATTATATTTTCTTTCAAACTATAGTGCCATGTTCCTTTTAAGCCTTTAGAGAACAATATAACACCTTCGATTTGCCCTGCAGCTTTCCAAATTATAGTTTTATTTTTTCCGTTTAATATCCACTCTTTATCAGAATAACTTATTAATAGTGGATCAAACTTACCAAGAATAATTGGATAACTTATTTTAATATTTTTAATATCTGGCAATGATTCATAATAATATTTTTTATTGTTAATAGATATATATTTTGCTTTTTTAATATAATTATCTAAATCTTTTTTAATTTCTTTATATTTTAACCCTGACCAATGTAAGAAATCCTGCATTGTTGCCGGCCCATAATAATTAAAATATCTATAAATTAAATCAGAATTTATTTTTTTACAATCAACAATATCATTTTGTTTGTATAATTTTTTATCTTCTTCATTGAGAATTCCATATAGCAATTTATGATAAGTAGCCAAAATTAACAGTCCACTCCATGACATTATCTCTTTTGATTTATATTTTGGTATAATATTTTCAATCTCTGATTTTTCTATTGTATTTTTATTATTTCTATATAAAAAATCATGAATTGAATTTAAGTATTTGTTATAATCTATTTTTAAATGTTTAGCATATTTATACACCCAATTATCACTTTGACAATACAAATTTGAAATTAAATTATAATCTTTTTTGTGATATATATGTAACGTTGTCCTTTGTCCCCAACTTTTAATTAAATTGTTATTATTAAAAATATCGCATTTATGGATGGTTCGATTATATATAGATATTAGCGCATAGTTTTGATATTGACTTTGTATTCCGATTAATGATTCAACACACACATCAGCATTTTCAAACTTATCTATTAATCCATTATTATATAGTCTTAATTTTTGCAAATCTAAATTAGAATAGTTACTCATGTTTTAATACATATATAAGCACATAATCATAATTTATATCATTAGCAATTGGAACTTTTTTCACCACTGAGATTTTACAATTTTGTTTTTTACTGAAATCCTGTATCATTTTTTCTGATAGATAATTATTATTAAAGCCCATCCTCTTACTATATGATTCAGAAAAACACCAATTAGCTCCTAATAATGTTCCATCTTTCTCTAATAAATTATAAATTTTTTTTAAATTACTTATATATTCCTTTTCACTTCTACACAATCCTAGCAATCCAAATTGCGATACATTGTTATATTTACTAGCATTATTAATAGATGAATGTAAAACATCACAAATTAAATAATCTACGTGAATCTTAAGAATGTCATCAAAATTTTTATCATATTTTTTTATTACATAATCACAACTATTCGGATATAATACTTTCCTTCTAATTTGTTCATTAATAAAAAATGCTTCTTTAGAAATATCTACACAAAGTACTTTTTCAATATTATTAAATGCAAGTAACCAAAAATAAATATTACTACCACTACCAAAATCAATTAGCGTACCATTACAAGCATATTTATTTATTAATTCTAAAATTTCTTCTGTTCCTTGTCCTTCTCTAAACGGAGAACCATAGTAATCATTAAAATATTTTAACTGTTTTTTATATTCTTCTTTGTCTATCTTATCAAATTTCATATTTACTTAATTAATCTCATAGTTCTATTAATCTATTTTGATATATTCCTTTCTATTTTTTATTTGAAATCCGTTTTAAAATAATAATATAAGTCCCGTTTTCATTCTTTATTTTTTCTTGTATTATAAACTTATTACTTCTGTCTACAATTTTCCTAATCAAACTATATTCATAATTATATAATTTAAAATTTGTTTCAAAAAGCAAATTATTTTTATTAAAATATTGATACCAAAACTCAATATAATTTTTATGATGTATATGTTTATTATATCTTTTAATATTTAAATCATTGTGCGTAAATTGTTTAGAAAAATAAAATTTATTATCTTCAACTTTTGAATCATAATATGTTAATGATTTTCCTAAATTAAAGTCAAACAGTTCTAAAACAACATACTTTGTTACTGAATAACAATTTTCTAAAAAAATTTTAAAGTTAGAATAATTTAAATATTGTATTCCTTGATCTAAAGCAAAAATACAATCACATTCAATCTTTAATTCATTTATATTTTTCATATCATATGTATATGTTTTAACATTTTTTATTCTTTGTAGTTCTTTTTGATTATTAATAATATTTACCATTGTTCTTTCAATATCTATAAAATATGATTCTTTAAAAATTTCTGAACACTCTTTTAAATATATTCCGCTAGCACAAGGGCACAGAACCATAGAAGTAATATCATATTTGTCTTTAATTACCTTTAATAGTTTAATCTTCTTATAATCTTTTTTTACTTCTCGTATATAAAATGCTGCTCTTTCTTTATATGTTATTTTTCTCATAGTAATCCCAATGTTCTTTTATTACTTGATGACTGATTTTTCCTTTATCAAATATTTTTCCTCTTACAACTTCAGAATTTTCTTTTCCTTGTAATTCATTATCTAATATCTTTATTATCCATTCTTTCGCATTTGATGAATATGCTTCAGCAGTAGATTTAGGATAAGCAGATGGTAAATTATCAACTTTACAACATATAACTCCATTATCTGAAACATAGATTGGATGATCTAAAGTGGTATATTTATCAATACTCGGAATATATCCGCTACCATATCCGCAAGTTACATCAATTACTACAGTGCCAGCTTTTAAAGAATTAAATATCTCTTTTGTTATAATAGGCTTAGTATCATATGTTGAAATAAGAATAGCTCCTACAATAGCATCCATTTCTGGCAAAACTTTTTTTAAATTTTCTTCAGTTGATTCCAAACAATGAATATTTTCATCCATATAAACGCTCATTTTCTTTAATTTATTAATATTACTACCAAAGACATAAACTTCATTACCTAATTCTGA
>CAKOHQ010000015.1 GCA_934085875.1 uncultured Bacilli bacterium
AGAAACTAAAAAAAGAGATATTAAAATAATTTGGAATTTAGAGATATAAGCACCAGTTTTAAGAGTATCAACCACATGGTGGAGAAGATCAAGGAGCTTCAGGTAATGGTATAATTGAAAAAAATTTAACTTTAGAAATTAGTAAATATATGTATGATAGATTTAAAGAGTTAGGTATACCAGTAGTATTAACTCGTGATAATGATATAACTTTAACTAGTGATGATAGACCAGGTGTAGCTTTATCAAAATTTGGAAATGATAAAGATGTATTAATTATATCTAATCACATAAATGCAGGAGGTGCCGAAGGCGCTGAAGTAATTTATGCTCTTAGAAACAATGACAAACTTGCTAGTAAAATATTAAATGCACTATCTGAAAAAGGACAATTAGTAAGAAAATATTATCAACGTAGATTACCAAGTGATACATCAAAAGACTATTATTATATGTTAAGAAATACTCCAAATGCAGAAACTGTAATAGTTGAATATGGATTTTTAGATAATGCAAAAGACGCAGAAAAATTAAAAAATAATTATAAAGATTATGCAGAAGCAGTTATAGAAGCAATTTTAGATTATAAAAATATTCCATACGAACAAACTGGATACTACATAGTAAAAAAAGGGGATTCTTTATGGAGTATTGCAAATAAATATAATACTAATGTTAATGAATTGAAAAAGTTAAATAATCTAACATCTAATTCATTATCAATAGGACAAAAACTTAAGCTACCATCAAATGATAACATAATCGAAATACCAACTCCAACACCATCACTATCAAATACATACATTGTAAAAAAAGGAGATTCATTGTATTCTATAGCAAAAAAATATGATACAACAGTAGATAAATTAAAAACTACAAATAATTTAACATCAAACAACTTATCTATCGGTCAAGTATTAAAAATACCAGGAACTAGTATAGAGTTACCAAATACTCATACAGTATCAAAAGGAGAAACATTATATGGTATTGCATCAAAATATGGTGTATCAGTAGATGGTATAAAGAAATTAAACAACTTAACTACAAATACACTTAGTATTGGACAAGTACTTCTATTACCAGGTACAACTGAAGAAAATACAGTAAACACTTATACAGTAAAAAAAGGTGACACATTATATGGTATTGCTTCTAAATATAATTTAACAGCAGATGAATTGAAAAAATTAAATAATTTAACTTCAAATACATTATCAATAGGACAAACTTTAAAAATCAGAAAAAGTGAATCAGATTTTATTACTGAAGATTATGATTTTTATACAGTAAAAGAAGGAGACACATTATTTAGCATCGCAAACAAATATAATACAACACCAGACAAGATAAAATCATTAAACAATCTAACATCAGACACATTATCCATAGGACAATTAATAAAAATACCATCAACTACATCAAATATTTACATTGTAAAAAAAGGTGACACTTTATGGAGTATAGCAAAAGACAACAATACAACAGTAGACAAAATAAAAGAATTAAATAATTTAATAAATAATTCTCTAACAATAGGGCAACAGCTTCTACTAAATTAATAGTACTAATTAATATTCAAAAAAACTTAATACCTTAAATGGTATTTTTTAATAATTCTAAACAACAATATATTTAATAGATAAAAAACAAACAAAATGTAAACCACATACATCTAATTAACAAAATTTCTTGAAAATTTCACAACAGAGTGCTATATTCTAAAAGAAGGATGTGATAAAAATGCCACAATATGATACAGAAAAGGCAATAACAGATACAATAACTAATACAGCAAAATCATTCTCAACATCAGAAGTATGGATAATAATAAGTATATTACTTGCTGTAATAGGAGGAGTATTCTTATTTACTAATTATTTTGGAAAAGACAAAGAAGGAACTTATACAGGCTATAAAAAGAAGATATATGATTTTATAAATTTTAAAACAACTATTATAGAACCAATATTTAGAGTTTTATATTTAATTGTTGCAATTGCAATAACATTAGCATCATTTTCATATATTACAACAAACTTCTTTGAATTTATAGGTACATTAGTATTTGGAAATATAATAGCTCGTTTAACATTTGAACTATTATTATTAGTTCTGAAATTATTCAAAGATGTTTCTGAAATAAAAGATTCATTAAAAAAACAAAATTCAAAACCAACATTAATGAAAAAAGAAGATAAAAAAAATCCAAAAAAAGATGAAATAAAAAAACCAGAAAAAATTAGTAAAGAAGAAAAAATCGAAAAAAAGGATAAAGAAGAAACAACTCCAAAAACAATATAAAAAAAAGACCTTAATAATTTAAAAACTAAAGTCTTTTTTAATTTGTCTCAAAAGATTGATTATCTTCACTATTATTAGTAGTAGGGTTTTCATTTTCAATAACATTATTACTTTTACTGTCATCAATGTTAGAATTATTATCTTCATTATTATCAGTATTATTGCTAGTATCATTAACATTTTCTTTATTGTCTTCACTAATACTAATAGTATTTTTTGTTTCTTCAACACTTTCATGTTTAGAAACTTTAATAACGTTTACATTAATACTTTTAACTTCACTTACTAATGTACCTTTACTAACACTTTGACTTGTTATAATTCCATTTTTATTTTCATCATACCCATCCATACCTTCGGTAACATAATTCGTGTTAACCGTAATACCTCTTGCATTAGCCCAAGTATTTAAATATTCTAAACTACTTCCAACAAAACTAGGCAAAGCTTCATTTCTCTTAACACTATAATATTGTTTACCAATAACAGGAACTTCATAAGTATAATTAGCACTAAAATTAAAAGTTTTAATCATAGTAGGCTCTTCTAAACCTAAATTAACTTTCATAGCCTTAACAATTTCATTTAAACTCTCTGGATAATATTGGAAAGTATAAACATTTCCCAACCCAGGAATTAACATTGTTAAATCATATCCAGTTAAATAAGTCTTTTCTATATTAATATTAGTATCATTTTCTAAAAGCATCTTTTTACCAACATTATATAAATTTAACATTTCATCAGTACTAACATTAGTTTCAATATTTTTACTAATAGCATCAAGTACTTCATAGAATTTATTAACACTTCTAATATTTTTTACTTTTTTAGCCATAGCTTCAACAACTAATTGTTGATGTTGAACTCTTTGAAAATCACCGAGCGGTAAAGAATGCCTATGACGAGATAATGCTAATGCCGCTTCACCATTTAAAGTTTGAACTCCTTTTTTAAGACATATTTCATGTTCACCAAATTCTCTATTAGAATCTTGTTCACAAAAATCAACTGGAACATCAACTTCAATACCATCTAATGCTTCAACTAAATCTACAACTCCTTTAAAATTGATCTTAACATAATAATCTATATCAATGCCAGTTAAATCTTTTAAAGTATTTATAACACAAGTAGTACCACCTGCCGCACTAGAATTTATCTTATTACTTCTCTTACCATTACAAGCAATAGGAGCATAAGTGTCTCGTGGAATACTAAAAACAGTTGTATTAAGAGTAGTAGGATTAAAAGTAATCATCATCATAGTATCACCATTAAATGCTTGATTAGCCTTCAAACCGTCTACCTCAGAATCTACACCAAGCAGTAATATAGTAAAAGGCTCAGTTAGTTTTTTGCCACTACCACTATTCAAACTAATATTTTTTCTTTTCTCTTTATATGTATAAACTATCTTAGTTTCATTACCAATGTTATTATAATTATCATATCCTGAAAAACTTACCACATAACCTGTACTAACTAAAATACCATTAATACTTTTATTATATAAATCTCCAAGCATTTCCAAATAATTATCATAATATTTAATATCAATCTTATCCAATTTCTTTTTATCAATTAATTTATTTGCAAGTATATTTCCTTCAATATCATTTTCATCACTAATCATACCAACTACAAAACTACTATTGTTTTTAAATTCAGTATCTTTCATAACAACTAAACTACTGCTATACATTACAACATCTTTATTCATTCTATCAACAATATTATAAGTTTTATTTATATAAATGCTAATTACTATAAAAATAATACTAATTATACTAATAAATATACTATTAATAATATAACTCTTACCCCTTTTGCTAAACAATAACAATATACTTATAAATAAATATACCAAAAAACCTAAGTACACAAAAATTAAAAACAATATTCTTAAACCAGTTTCTATATTTTTAAGAAGTAACAATCCTTGACTTATAAAAACAATAGATACTAAAAACAATACACTAACAATATAAAATATAATTCTATATTTCTTACTTAATTTTTTAAATTTTTTCAATATTTTCTTCATATCATCATTCCTATTTTTTAATTATACAATATATTGATTTTAATGTTAATAAATTTTTGCTAAAATATAGTTTTTTTTAATATTTTATTGTAAAATATACATAAAAAGAAAGTGTTGGTGTAAATATGAATATAGAAAATATAGTTTTTAATAATATCCAAAAAATAGATTTTTTTCCTGATTTAATTGATTCAAAAATAGTAAATAGAATGAAAATAGAATTGATTAGACAAAATAAATCAGATGCTAATTATTTTAAAATTTATTTTAGTAAACTTATGAAAAAATATAACAATGATAATGATTTAATTTGTAAACATATATTTAATGTATTTCTAAGTAAATATCATGCTACAAAAATTGATGAAGAAGTAGTTAATGAAGATGTAGCAGATATATTGAGTATGACAATTCAAGGAACAAGTAGCAAAAGTATATCAGTTTATTTTCCAATTAAATATAACAATTCTAACAATGATGAAATTTTAAAATTATTTAAAGAAACTACTTTATATTATACATTTAAAGAAAAAGCTGTAAATACTATGGAAAATGATATATTAAAAATATATTCTGTTAAAGAAATAGACAACATCATAATGTTTGATTCTCCATTTAGAACAAGTTTTCAACTATATAAAGAGAAGAAAGAAAAGAATAATGAATCACTATATTTTTTTACTAAAGAAATGAAAACAAAAAAAGATTCGGATACAATTGTAAAAATATCAAAGGATTTTTTAAATAAAAATTCTAATAATATTGATCAATACTTTTTTGACGATCAAAAAATAAAAATAACATTTAATAATGGTAAAATCTTTGAAGTAAGCAATAAAGATTTAATAGAAGCATTAACAGAAACTTTAAATAGTTTACAAGATAAATTAATTGATATTAAAACAAAAAAGCTTTATAAACGAAAATAAAGTTTTTTTTAATAATAAAAATATGTTATACTTTTATAGGGTAGATTATATGAATAATAAAAAAATAAATAAATTATTAAATAAAATAATATTTATATTAATAGTTCTAATTGGAATATTTTATACTAATAAAGAATTAATAAAAAAAGATAATACATCTTATGCAATGAAACAAACAGAAAATGATGATGTTAATAAATTAGAAATATATTATTTTGACGTAGGACAAGCTGATTCAATTTTAATAAAAGAAAATAATTATAATATTTTAATTGATGCTGGAAACAATGAAGATGGTGAAAATTTAGTAAATTATTTAAAAAATAATTTAAATATAAATAAATTTAATATGGTTGTAGGAACGCATCCACACGAAGATCACATTGGTGGACTAAATAATATAATCGATGAATTTGATATAGATACAATTTTAATGCCTAATGCAACATCAACCTCTAAAACGTTTGAAAGTGTTTTAAACAGTATAGAAAACAAAAATTATAAAATAACAGTTCCAAAAATAGATGAAGAATTTAACTACGATAATATAAAATTAAAAGTACTATACACTGGAACAAATGAAAAAGATTTAAATAATAATTCTATTGTCTTAAAACTAACATATTTTAATAATAAATTTTTATTTACAGGAGATGCAACAAGTAAAGTAGAAAAAAAATTACTTAAGAAAGATATAGAAAGTGATGTATTAAAAATAGGACACCATGGATCAGAATATAGTACAACAAATGATTTTCTAGATAAAGTAAATCCAAAATATGCAATCATAGAAGTAGGTAAAAATAATACATATAAACATCCTAAACAAATTACATTAGATAAATTAAATGCAAAAAACATAAAAATATATAGAACAGACCTAGATGGTACAATAAAATTAACCTCAGATGGAAATAATATTACATTTGAAACAATAAAAACAAATATAGATGGAGAACAATAATGTATACAGTAGAAAATATAATAAATAATATTGTAAGATTAGAAGAAAGAAAAACAAATAAAATAATAGAAATTAATATAGAATTATTACCAAAAAACATTAAAGAACAAGATATAATAGATTTAATAGATAATAAATATATAATTAATAAAAAAGAAACAAAAAGAATAAAAAAGGATATTACAAATAGATTTAACAAATTAATAAAATAATTACGGAGTTGGTAGTGTGAAAAGAATAATAATTACTATAATATCATTAATAATATTTTTTATAGTAGCAACATTTACAGTAGCATTTTTTATAACAAATAATAGTAGTTTTTTAACCAATTTTAAATTTATAAATGTAAATAATATTGGTTTAAATTATTATGTTTATTATGAAAAAGTAAAAGTTGCAACACATTATGAAATATTAGTATACGATAATGATAATAAAATAATATACAAAGAAGATACAAAAAATAATAGTGCAACAATAAAACTACAAGATTTAAATTATGATGAATCATATAAAATAATAGTAATTGCATATGATAAAGATGGAAATAAAAAAAGCATAAAAGAACCATACACATTTATATGGAATGAATTATCATTCAGCGATACAAATTTAATAGTAATGGATAACAATAACGATTATATATTAGATTTTGTAGGCAATTATAAAGATAAGAAGTACAAATTAAATATAAGTAAAAACAATATATTTCAAGAACAAATTGATATAAATGATGAAACATATACAATAAAAAATAATTTATTTAAAGATGAACCATGTTATTATACACTTGAAATAGTTGAAAATTCAAAAATAATATCTACTTTAAAAATATATAATTTAATTAGTCCAATATCTGATATAAAATTTACAAATCCTAATAATGGAGATATGATGAATTATGATGATGTACCAATATCATTTACTGGTGGAGATAATGCTAGTAATTATATTTTAGAATTATATAGAGATGGTAAATTAATAAGAAGAAAAGAAATAAAAGAAAAAAATGTAATATTATCTAGTAATTTATTTGATAAAAAATCTAGCTATAAAGTTAAAATAATTGCATCATATTATGATTACATTGATTATTCTAAAATGAATGAAATAGAATTTACTATAAATTCAAAAGAAACATTAAAACCTGTTTATACTAATTACAAAACAAATTATATAAAAAAAGGAACTAAAATAAAATTATTAAATAATGATAAAAATGCAAAAATATATTATACAATGGATGGTACTGAACCAAGTGAATTTAGTAATTTATATGACAATGAAATAACAATAAATAAAGACACTGTAATAAAAGCAATAGCAATTGAAGAAAAGAAAAATAACTCTATTATAAGTGAATTTAATTTTAAAACAGGTAATAAAAATACATACAAAGTATACTTATCAGCTTCTAATCAAAATAATAATTTAGGAGTATCTGAAGTAGGTTATACAAATGAAAAGAAAGAAATGAATGATTTAACAAATTATATAGAAAAAAGATTAAATAGTTATGGAGTTAAAACATATAGAAATGAATTCGGTGATATAAATAGATGGACACAAGATAGTACTTATTTAGGAGTTGACCTACATTTAGCTATACATTCAAATGCAAGCGAAGAGCATACTTCATATGGGATAGAAACTTGGGTACATAATGAAACTTCAAAAACATACTCTTTAGCACAAAACTTACAGAATAATTTATTTAACATATACTATAATAAAGAAGATACATTAGCAAATAGAGGAGTAAAATATGCAAACGGTTCATTAGCAGAAGTAAATCCTTCATATACTCCATGCGGAATTTTAATAGAAGTTGCACATCATGATTATTTAAATGATGCTAAATGGATAATGGAGAATAAAGAAAGAATAGGTAATAATATTGCAGACACAATACTCGAATATTGGCAAATAAAGTAATGTTTTGTCGAATCTATTGAAATAAGAACTTCTAAGATATAAAATAATATCGAAAGAAGGGATTAATATTAGAATAGACTTCTTAATAGATCAAATAATTATTGAAATAGATTTAGCAAATTTAATACCTTATAAAACTCATAAATACGTTAAATAGCGTATTTTTTCTTTAAATAAATTGTATTTTAAAAATAATTAATGTATAATAACAAAAGAAGGGTGATTTATATGAAAATATTAAGTGTAAATGCAGGTAGTAGTTCATTAAAGTTTACTTTATTTCTAATGCCTGAAGGAAAAGAATTAATAGGAGGATATTTTGAAAAAATAGGATTAGAAGATAGTTTCTATTCTATTAAAATGAATGGAGAAAAAACAAAAAAAGTTGCTAGTGTTCAAAATCATGATGAAGCAGTTAAAATTTTAATAAAAGAATTAATTGATAATAAAGTTATTAGTTCACTAGAAGAATTAGATGGGGTAGGACATAGATTAGTACATGGTGGAGAAAAATATACTGATTCCGTTGTTATAAACGATGAAGTAATTAGTACGGTAGAAGAATTAATTCCATTAGCACCATTACATAATCCAGCTAATTTAATTGGAGTAAAAGCATTTATGGAAGCATTACCAAGTACACCAAATGTAGGAGTCTTTGATACAGCATTCCATCAAACAATGAAAAAAGAACAATATTTATACAGCGTTCCATATAGTTGGTATACTGATTATAAAGTACGTAAATATGGTTTTCATGGTACAAGTCATAAATTTATTACAAAAACTATGAAAGAAAAATTAGGAAAAGACAATGTAAATTTAATAATATGTCATGTTGGTTCAGGTGGATCTTTATGTGCTGTTAAAGATGGGAAAAGTTTTGATACAACTATGGGATTTACACCAAATGCAGGTATAATGATGGGTACACGTTCTGGAGATATTGATTATTCATTAATTCCGTATGTTATGAAAGAATCAAATATGAGTTTAAAAGAAGTTGACAATTCATTAAATAAACAAAGTGGATTGCTAGGAATAAGTGGTGTTAGTAGCGACCATAGAGATATAGAAAATGCTATGGAAGAAGGAAACGAACTTGCTGTACTTGCAAATGAAATGTATGTAAATAGAATAGCAAATTACATTGCAAACTATTATGTAGAATTAAATGGAAATGTAGATGCTTTGGTATTTACAGCAGGATTAGGAGAAAATGCAATAAACTTCAGAAAAGATGTTTTAGAAAAATTAGAATGTTTAGGAATTAAATTAGATCAAGAAGTAAATAATAAAGTTGCTGGATTCAAAGAAATTCATGAAGGAATAATAAGCACAAATGATTCAAAAGTACCAGTATATGTTGTTCCAACAAATGAAGAATTAATGATAGCAACTGACACATATGAATTAATAAAATAGGTGTATAATGTTTAATAACATAAAACAAATAGCAAAAAAAATAAAAGAATATAATGAAATTGTAATAGCAAGACATAGAGGACCAGATCCTGATGCCCTTGCTAGTGAAATTGCATTAAGAGATTCAATTAAGCTTACATATCCAAAAAAAAATGTATATGCAGTTGGAAATAGTGTTTCAAAATTTAAATACTTTGGAGAATTAGATAGAATTGATGATAACATATTAACAAAACCTTTGTTAATCGTATTAGATGTACCAAATAAATCAAGAATTGATGGCATAAATTATGATAACTATGATTGTGTAATAAGAATAGATCATCATCCAAGTGTAGAAGATATAGCAAATATAGAATTAGTAAATGAACATGCATCAAGTACATGTGAACTAATTACAGAATTATTATATAACAGCAAATTAAAAATAAACCAAAACATTGCTTCAAATTTATTTTTAGGTATAGTTGCAGATAGTGATAGATTTTTATTAAGTTATACAAGTCCAAAAACATTCAAGTTAATAACTAATCTATTAGAGGATTATAATTTAAATATGTCAGAATTGTATAATAACTTATATACAAGATCAATTAACGAAGTAAAGTTTCAATCATATATAACATTAAATATGACAATTACAGAAAATAACTTTGGATACATAAAAATAGATAAAAAAATAATAGATGAGTTTAAAGTAGATTCATCATCAGCAAGCAACATGATAAATAATTTCAATTTTATAAAAGAACTTTATTGCTGGGCTTTCTCTAGTTATGATGAAAAAAATAACATTCATAAAATAAATATAAGAAGTAGAGGTCCAATAATAAATGATGTAGCGCAAAAATATAATGGTGGAGGACATATATTTGCAAGTGGTGCACGAATACAAAGTGAAGAAGATGTAGATAATTTATTCAAAGAATTAGATCAAAGAACAAAAGAATATAAAGAAAATATTAAATAGACATGTCGCAAGACATGTTTTTATAGCTTATTATATATCAAATATGAAAATAGAATAGATATATAAAAACATAAGATTATATAAAACTCTTTGTAAAATACTATTATTATAGTAAAATATTAGTAGGTGGTAAAAGTGAAAAAAATAATACTAATAGATGGAAATAATTTAATGTTTAGAAGTTACTATGCAACTGCATACAGTGGTAATTTAATGAAAAATAGTAAAGGTTTTTATACTAATGCATTATATGGCTTCGTAAACATGATGAATAAAATAATAGATGAGGAGAAGCCAACTCATATAGCAGTTGCATTTGATATAGGTAAAAATTTTAGAAAAGATTTATATAAAGAATATAAAGATGGTAGAAATAAAACTCCTGATGAATTAAAAATGCAAATGCCTGTTGCTAAAAAAATATTAGATGCTATGGGTATAAAACATTATGAAATAGAAAATTATGAGGCTGATGATATAATTGGAACTTTATCTAAAAGAGCATATATAGATCCAAACTTTGAAGCTTTAATAGTATCTAGTGATAAAGATTTATTACAATTAATTAATGAAGAAATAGAAGTAAAATGTTTAAAATCAAAAGATTATATTAGATACAATGTAAACAGTTTCAAAGAAGAATATGGTTTTGATCCTATAAGAATTATTGATTTAAAAGCACTTATGGGAGATGCAAGTGACAATATTCCTGGTGTAAAAGGAATCGGAGAAAAAACAGCAATTAAATTAATTAGAGAATACGATACTATTGAAAATTTATATAATCATATAGACGATATTACTGGTAAATTAAAAGAAAAATTAGTTAATGATAAAGAAAGTGCTTTCTTTTCAAAAAAAATTGCAACTATATATTTAGATGTACCAATAAATGATGATTTAGAAGATATGAAATATAGTGGAGAAAAAACTAGTGAATTATCTAATATATTTGAAGAATTAGAATTTTATAGTTTTATGAAAAAATTTGAAAAGAAAGAAATAGAAGTAAATATAGAATATA
The DNA here is from genome assembly GCA_934085875.1 of uncultured Bacilli bacterium. Taxonomy (GTDB): domain Bacteria; phylum Bacillota_I; class Bacilli_A; order RF39; family UBA660; genus UMGS1124. The sequence continues at coordinate 11,602 of CAKOHQ010000015.1, forward strand.
AAATATTAAATAATGTTAATGAAATAAATAAAGATAACATTATCAGTTATTACATTGAATGTGATAAATTTAATTATCATTTTGGTAATATACTAGGGATGGGACTATACGATAAAGACAATTTATTCTTTGTAAAAAAAGAAATGGTTAATGAAGTGTTAACTTATATTAAAGATAGTGTAAAGTATACATTTGATTTAAAAAAGAATAATTGTTTAGTAGGATATATTATTGATAATACTATATATGATCATTTAATAGTAGCAGATTTATTAAACTATAATTATAGAGAAGATTTAGGTATATTAATGAAAAATGATGGTATTAATATAGATGAATTATATGATTTTTATAAAAAAGGTGGTAATTTAGAATATAATGTAGTTAGAAAAGCAAAATATATTAATGATATCAGAGATGAGTATATAAAAAAATTAAAGTTAGAAGATATGTATGATTTGTTTGTTAATGTTGAAATGCCTCTCATAAATGTACTTACTAAAATGGAATTTAATGGAATTAAATGTGATAGAAATATATTAGATAAAATGAGTATTGAATTAACAAGTAAAATAAATAAATTAACTCAAGATATATATATTGCCGCAGGAGAAGAATTCAATATATCTAGTTCTAAACAATTAGGAAGTATATTATTTGAAAAATTAGGATTAAAGCATGCTAAGAAAACTAAAACAGGTTATTCTACAGATAGTAAAGTATTAGAAAAAATAATGAATGACCATCCAATAGTTCCTTTAATTCAAGAATATAGAAATTTAACAAAATTACAAGGAACTTATGTTGAAGGATTAAAGAATTATATAATGGAAGATGGTAAGATACACACCATTTATAAACAAACATTGACTAGGACTGGAAGACTTTCTAGTACAGAACCTAATTTGCAAAACTTACCAGCAAAAGATGAATTGGGAAGACTTATAAGAAAAGCATTTTTACCTGAAAATGATATGTTTTTAAGTGCAGATTATAGTCAAATAGAATTGAGAATATTAGCACATATAAGTAACTCAAAAGAATTAATAAGTGCATTTGTAAATGGTGAAGATATTCATACTTTTGTTGCAAGTGATATATTTGGTGTTCCTAAAGAAGATGTTACTAAAATAATGAGACATACTGCAAAGGCTGTTATATTTGGTATAGTTTATGGTATAAGTGGATTTGGTTTAGGAGAAAATATAGGTTTAAGCATAATTGATGCAAAAAAATTTATAGATAAATATTATGAATTATATCCAGGTGTTAAAAATTATATGGATAATATAGTTAAAGAAGCTAAAGAAGATGGTAGTGTAAGAACATTATTTAAAAGAAAAAGAGTAATAGAAGAATTAAATAATCCAAATTACATGGTACGTATGAGTGGTGAAAGAATTGCACTTAATACTCCTATACAAGGAACTAGTGCTGATATTATAAAAATGGCTATGGTAAAAATTGATAATGAAATAACAAAACGTAAATTAAATAGCAAAATGTTGTTACAAATACATGATGAATTAATATTTGATGTGGTAAAAGAAGAAAAAGAAGAATTAGAAGAATTAGTTAGTAACATAATGAAAAATGTTGTTAAATTAAAAGTACCATTAGATGTTAGTCATGACTATGGAACTGATCTTTACGAAACAAAATAAATAGAAAAAATGTATATAAAACTATATATGTTTTTTTTAACATATGATAAAATAGTTAGTAGTCGGGTGATGATACAATGAATAATAAAATTAGAAATTTTTCTATAATAGCACATATAGATCATGGTAAAAGTACTCTTGCAGATAGAATATTAGAATTAACACATAGTGTTGATAAACACGATATGAAAGATCAATTATTAGATTCTATGGATATAGAGAGAGAACGAGGAATTACCATAAAGTTAAATGCAGTTGAATTACATTATAATTATAAAAATGAAGATTATACATTACATCTTATAGATACTCCAGGACATGTAGATTTTTCATATGAAGTGTCACGTAGTTTAGCCGCATGTGATGGAGCCCTTTTAATAGTCGATGCAGCGCAAGGCATAGAAGCTCAAACATTAGCAAATTTATATTTAGCATTAAATAATGATTTAACTATTATTCCAGTTATAAATAAAATAGATTTACCCAATGCTAATGTAGAAAAAGTATCAAATGAACTTGTAGATGTTTTAGGATTTAAAAAAGAAGATATAGTTTTATGTAGTGGAAAAACTGGAGAAGGTGTAGATAAATTATTAGATAAAATAATTGAGATTATTCCAGCACCTAAAATAGATATCGTATCACCTACTAAAGCTTTAATATTTGATTCATATTTTGATCCTTATAGAGGAGTAATATTATCTGTTAAATTAGAAACAGGAAAAATAAAATTAAAAGATAAAATTAGATTTATGGCAACTAATGCTGTTTACGAAGTAGTTGAATTAGGTGTAAATACACCAAAAGAAAAAAAATTAAATGAACTTTCTAGTGGACAAGTAGGTTGGATAAATGCATCTATTAAAAGTATTGATGATGTTAATGTAGGAGATACAATTACATTAGATGATAATCCTGCTAAAGAGCCGCTTGAAGGATACAAACCTATGAAACCTATGGTATATAGTGGATTATTTCCAATAGAACCTAATAAATTTGAAAGTTTACGTGAAGCACTAGAAAAATTAAAATTAAATGATGCTGCACTTACTTATGAACCTGTAACAAGTATAGCATTAGGATTTGGATTTAGAGTAGGTTTCTTAGGATTATTACATATGGAAATAATTGAAGAAAGAATTGAAAGAGAATTTGGTATAGATATAATTGCTACAAGTCCAAGTGTTGTTTATGAAGTTATAAAAACAAATAAAGAAAAAGTATTTATACATGCTCCTAATGAAATGCCAGATAAAGTAAATATTGAATGTATAAAAGAACCTTTTGTTAGTGCAAGTATATTTGTACCTAGTGAATATATTGGACCAATTATGGATTTATGTAGTGAAAAAAGAGGAATTTATAAAAATTTAGAATATATAGATAAAACAAGGGTTAATATTCATTATGAATTACCACTTTCAGAAATAGTATATGATTTCTTTGATAAATTAAAATCATATACTAAAGGTTATGCTTCATTTGATTATGAATTATCTGATTATAAACAAAGTGATTTAGTGAAAATGGATATATTAATAAATGGAGAAATTGTTGATGCATTATCAAGTATAGTACATAAAGATGTTGCTTATAACAGAGGAAAAGAAACTGTTGAAAACTTAAAAAAAATAATTCCAAGACAATTATTTCAAGTTCCTATACAAGCAAGCATTGGATCTAAAGTTATTGCAAGAGAAAATATTAGCGCTATGAAAAAGAATGTACTAGCTAAATGTTATGGTGGAGATATATCTAGAAAAAGAAAACTATTAGAAAAACAAAAAGAAGGAAAGAAAAGAATGAAAATGGTAGGTAATGTAGAAATACCACCGGAAGCTTTTTTACAAGTTTTAAAAACAAATAAGTGAGGTATTTATGAAAAGTGATATATTTAATGTGGAATTAGACTATATACAAGATGAAAGATTAAAAGAAAATGTAAAGATAATATTAAATAATTTACCAGATTATTTTTATAGAGTACAAGCAGCATCTACTGGAAAATATCATCCTAAATATGCTTTAGGAGAACAAGGATTAGTTAGACATGTAAAAGCTGCTGTTTGTTTAGCTCATAATTTATTTGATATATATAAATTTGATAATCATACAAAAGATATAATTATTATTAGTTTATTGATTCATGATGGATTGAAACATGGTTTTATAGAATCAAAATATAGTGTATTTGAACATCCATTATTAATTGGTGAATTATTAGAAAATATAAAAGATAAATTATCTTTAACAGAGTAAGAAAGATTAGAAATAAAAAACAATGTTGCTAGTCATATGGGTAGATTTAATACAAATAATTATTCTGATATAGTTTTACCTATTCCAAAATCTGTCACAGAAAAATTTGTCCATATGTGTGATTTTCTAGCAAGTAGAAAACAAGTACAATTTAATTTTGATGAAAATAATAATATAACAGAATAGAGGGATAATTATGGTACACGTTATGAAATTACAACCAGAATATTTTAATTATATTTTAAATGGAACAAAGAGAATTGAAATAAGATTATATGATGAAAAAAGACAAAATATTAAATTAGGTGATAAAATTAAATTTTTAAAAGAACCAAATTTAGATGAATCTTTTGAAGTAAAAGTAATTGGATTATTAAGATATAATTCTTTTGTAGAAATGTTTAATGATTTTGATATAAGTATTTTGTCAGATAAAAATATGAATAAAGAAAAATTGTTAGAAGATTTAGAAAAGTTTTATACAAAAGAAAATCAACAAAAATATGGTGTGCTTGGAATAAGATTTGAAATGATTATTTAAAAAATTCAATTATAAAGAATTGAAATTATTTATATTATATGTTATATTGATTATGTAATTCAAATGTTTTATATTTAATAAAAAAAGTGAGTGATGCCAGCTCAAAATGGTACTTGATAAAGCGAGTGATGCCAGCTCAAAATGGTACTTGATAAAGTGAGTGATGCCAGCTCTAAGTGGGCACTTAAAAAAGAAAAATGTGATTTATATAAAAAAAATCACAATTTTTTTTGCAATTTTTTAATACTTTTACGATACTCTACATATTCTAACCAAGTACCGCCATTCTCTTTAAATTTATCATATTCTACTTGAGTTCCCCATTTTTCTCTCATTTTAAAATCTTTTTCATTCCACCAAATTTTACCTCTATTATTTTCTGGGTTGTAACAGTGTGGTAACACAATATCATCTCCTTAATAAATTTTAGTATATTACAATTATAATATGCTTTCAAGTGCTAAAATTATCATATCATTTAATTTTTTTTCTTTATCTTCTGTACTCAACATTACTTTTTCAAAAGGACTATCTACGATACTAACTAATGCAGTTGCTTCTTTGCCACATAATTCTGCAACATGAAATAATCCAAAGGCTTCCATTTCGTTACATAATAAATTAATGTGTGTTGGAACATTTTTTAGAATATGGTCGATATTTGCATATACTGTAAAGACATCTGCAGTAAGAATTGTACCAGTAACTAATTTTGTTTTTAATTTTTTGCTAGCCTCAATTATTTTATTATTTAATTCTTCACTACTATTAATTACATTTCTGACATCTTTTCCCCAGACATATGCAAAACTAGAAGGTGAGTAACTGCTACTTGCAAGTACAATATCATTAACTTTTACATTCTTATCTAAACTACCACCAGTTCCTATTCTTATAATTTTTTTAACATTATAATCATGATACAGTTCATATGAATAAATACCAATACTAGGTATACCCATACCACTTCCTATAACTGTTACTTTTTTTCCTTTATAAAAACCAGTATAACCTAACATATTCCTAACTTCATTAATTTGAATTACATCATTTAAGAAAGTTTCAGCAATATACTTTGCACGTAAAGGGTCACCTGGCATTAATACCACATCACTAACATTATCTTTTTTTGCACTAATATGAATAGACATAATATCACACTCCTAATATAATTATATCAACAAATATGATATAATTTAATTATAAATTCACTTATATTTACACATAATATAAAAGAGGTGCATTATGATATATAAAACTTTTAAAACAAATACTTATAATATATATGCTATAAAAACTGATAAATTTAAAACTTGTCATATGGAAATACTATGTAGAAATAATATAAAAAAAGAAGATGTTACCAAAAGAAGTTTATTAACAGAAATGATAGTAGAAAGCACTAAAAAATATAACACAAGACGTAAAATGTCCATAGAATTAGAAAATTTATATAATGCATATTTTTATGGAATAACAAATAGAGTAGGAAGTAGTATACTTACTAGTTTTTGTTTTGACTTTATAAATCCTAATTTAGTAAATGAAAAATTAGATAATTTTATCAAATTTCCATTAGAAGCATTATTAAATCCTAATGTAAGTAACGATGAATTTGACATAACAACATTCAATTATATAAAAGAGAGAGTAAAAAAAGATATAGAATCAATTGTTGAAGATCCTAAGAATTATTCAATTAATAAACTACTAAATAATATGTGTAAAAATACAGAAAGTAAAATTAATATAAATGGTTATATTGAAGATTTAGATTTAATTACAAATAATAATTTATATGAATACTATAATAATATGTTAAAACATGATTATATAGATATTTATATAATAGGTGATATTGATATGGAAAAAGTATCAAATATTATAAAAGATAATTTCAAATTAAATATATTAAAATCACATAAAGTTGCTTACGAAGTAAATAATAAAAGTGTAAAAAAAGAGAAAAAAATATATGAATATTATCCTTTTAGTCAAGAAAATATATGTATAGGACTTAATATCAAAGGAATGACTTCTTATGAAAAAAATTATGTTGCACATATATATAATATGATATTGGGTGGAGGTTCTTTAGAGACTAAATTATATAATAGATTAAGAAATGAAAATTCTCTTTGTTATAATTGTGTTAGTTTATATCAAAAATTTGATAATTTACTTATACTTCATACTGCGGTATCAAATAAAAATGAAAATGTTGCAATAAAATTAATGAAACAAGCACTAAATGATATGGTAAAAGGTGATATAAGTGAAGAAGAAATAGATAATGCTAAAAAATTAATAACAACATCACTTAATATGTCTTTAGATGTACCTGGTAGAATAATAGATAATTATGTTTTTGAAAATTTATTTGGTCTAGAACAAATAGATGTTAGGATTAATAAATATAATAAAGTTAACAAAAAAGATATAGTTGAATTTGCAAAGAAAATAAAATTAAATACTATATTATGTGTAAGAGATGGTGAAAATGAAAGAAATAAAGATTAATAAAACTAATGAAACTTTATATTATGAAAAATTAGACAATGGTTTAGAAATATATGTAGTTCCTAACCTATATCAAAAGAATTTTTACATAACATTTACTACTAAATTTGGTTCAATAAATACAGAATTTAAAACTAAAGATGAAAAAGTTTTTAAAAAGGTTCCAAATGGTATAGCACATTATCTAGAACATTTAATGTTTAATATGGAAGATGGTACAGCATTTGATTATTTTTCTAAGCTAGGTAGTAGTGTTAATGCATTTACTACATATGATTTAACATGTTATGAAGTTTATAGTTCTACATATTTTAAAGAAAATTTGGAATATTTATTAGATTATGTTCAAACACCGTATTTTACTAATGAATTAATTAATAATGAACGTGGTATTATAAGTGAAGAAATTAAAATGTATGATAATAATCCAAATACAGAATTAACTTATAGTGCATATAAAAATATTTTTGTAAACGATAATAGAAAATATTTAATTAGTGGAACAATTGATGATATAAAGAAAATAAATAAAGATAATTTATATGATTGTTATAATGCATTTTATAATCCAAATAATATGTTTGTTGTAATTACTGGAAATGTAAATCCATATGAAGCAATAGGTATTATAGAAAATAATCAAAATAAGAAACAATTTAACAATGTAATTATAAATAATAAAGAAATAAATGAAGTTAATAAAGTTAATAAAGATTATGAAGAAAAAAAGATGAATGTTGAAACAAATAAATTAAATGTATCATATAAAATACCTAGAAAAATTTTTAAAAAATTAAATTTATCAGATTTAGAATTAAATAGTTATACATCCATATTATTTAATATATTATTTGGTAGTACTAGTAACATACAAGACAAATTAATTTCATCTAAAATAATCCAAAATGGAATCAATGTAAATAAAACTTTTACCAAAGATTTTATTATAATAAGTATAACAAGTGAAACAGATTACCCTGATACATTAATAAGATATATAAGAGAAACAATCAATAATATTATAATAGAAGAAGAGACATTAGAAAGAAAGCTAAAAGTATATAAATCTAATTATATATTACATTTTGATGATATTGAATTAGTTAATAGTAACATACAAGATAATATAATATTGTATGATAAATTTATAGATGATTATATGGATTTATATGATAAAATTAATATTAAAACTATTAATGAAATGGGTAAATGTTTAAAAAATATCAAAGAAAGTATATTATTAATAAAACCTAAATGTACGAAATAAAGTACATTTTTTTATGTAAAATTTTACACAAATATACACCTATTTAACATTCAAAAATTTATAATTTATAAGAAAAAAATAAAAAATAAAAAAAATACAATAAAAAAAAAGGAAATGCAAATTTTTCGATAATAATTAATAGTGAAGGGAGGTTTTAAAATGAATAATTATAATGATGATTTTTCTCCATCTATTGACGATTTTAGAGATATGGTAATTTTTAAAAAAGTCTTTTTATCTGAAGGCAAAGAAAAATTTATTAGTAGTATTCTTGCTGACCATTTAAATACTGATGAAGAATTCATTTTTAAAAATATTGAAGTTTATGACAGGAATAATGAAATAATGGATTTAAATTATTATAAAAAACCAAATAAAATTGTTTGCTATGTTGGCAACATGAATTTTCTTATAAGAATGCATATTAATACAAAAGAAAAATTATTTCATGAACTTTTAAGTTATCATGATTATAGTAATGATGTTACTGAAAATGATATGTACACTTGTTTAATTAATATAAAACGTTAAGGTGTATATAAAAACGCTTCTCTTAATCGATTATTTTCTGTTCTTTCAATATATCTAACTTTTACCCTTATAGTAGGTTCTACAAATATTATATTTTCTTCTAAATTTATAAATTTATTAGATGCTTTCTTACAATTAATCACTTTATTATACAATTTATGTCTCTTTGATACAAAAACTTTTCCAACATATTCTAAATTATTTTTTATATGTTCTCCTAAATATATAGTAATTTGTTTATCATTCTTAATAGTGTAACCACCTATATAAAAAGTTTCTATTTTATAGTTTTTTACTTTAATCCAATAGTCTGATCTTGAATTAATAACATACTTTGAATTAATATCTTTACAGACAATTCCCTCTAAATTAAATTTTTTAATTGTTTTAAATAGTTTTATACCATCACTAAATATTTTACTTTTAATAAATATATCATTATCTTTAAATTTATTTAATATATTTTTACGTTCTAATAATGTACAATTAGTTAAATTTTTATCATTAAAAAGCAATATATCAAAACAAATAAATGTTGCTCTATTCCACATGCTCTGACTTAATATTTTATCCTTATTTTTTAAACGAATTCTACTTAATAATTTAGAAAAGTTTGGTTTACCATCTTTAGTACATATTATTTCTCCATCCAATATAACGTTATACTTTATTATATCTTTTAATTTATTTAACTCTGGAAAAAGATGTGTAACATCTACTTTATTTCTAGTATATATTTTTAAATTTTTAGAACTTATATATATTAATGCTCTTATTCCATCATATTTAAGTTCATAAATATAATTTTTACTTATTGGAACGTTATTACTTTCGCTTAGTAACATTGGAGTTATAATTTTATTTAACATTTTTTAAACTCTTTTCTAATGCCTTCATTAAATCATTAATTTTTTTCTTATCAGTTTTTTTAGTACTTTTTATTGTCTTACCATTTAATTTATCATCAATAGCGTTTTTAATATTATTTTGATATAAATCTATATATTCTTTAGGATTAAATTTTATTTTCATTTCATTAACTAGTTTAACCGCTAGTTCTAATTCTTTTTTTGAAATAGTTTTATCTATATTATTATTTGGAATACTTATTTCTTCATAAAAATATAAAGTAGTCATTAACAATCCTTTTGGATTAAATCTTATAATTGAATAATAAAATTTAGAACCCAATACTGTTTTACACAATGCAACTAATTTCATTTGTTTTAAGGTTTCACTAAATAATTTATATGATTTGTTATTTTTATCGCTAGTAAGATAAAAACTTTTTTCAAAATAATAAGGATCTATCTCATTTAAATTTAAGAAACCTACAACTTCTATTTCTTTTTCATTTGGTATTTTTAATTTATTTAATTCTTCTTTATTGAATGTTATATAACTATCTTTATCATACTGGTAACCTTTAATAATATCTATTTCTTTTAAATCTTTTTTACATTTTGGACAATATTTAATATATTTAATTCTATTCAAACATTTTTTATGTAATTGATTAAAAGGAATATCATTATCATGTATTATTGGATTCAATATAACTGGAATATTTACTAACATAAAAGATATATTGCTATGTATATTTGGCATATAATCACCATTATTATTTTAAATAATAAAAAATAATTTATACGAAAGGAATGATAATTTATGAAAATATTTGATTACAATAAAATAAAGTATATTATAATTATGTTAATAGTATTATTTATAGGTTTGATGATTTATTTTATAAAAATGAATGATAAAGAGGCTTATGAAGATACTTTAACCTTTAATGAAACAACAACTAAAACTACAAGTGAAGTATTTGAAAAAAACTATATTGATATTAAAGGTAGTGTTAAGAATCCAGGTGTATATGAATTTAAGAAGAATGATAGAGTTATTGATGCAATAAATATGGCTGGAGGTCTTTTAAAAAATGCTAATACTTCTAATATTAATTTAAGTCAAAAATTAACTGGTGAAATGGTTATATATGTCATGAATAATAATGAGATTAAAAATGGAAGTAAAGTATCGAGTTGTGATACTAAGTGTAAAACTGAAGTTATTGAAGTTAATAATTGTGTAGAAGAAAATAATATAGAGAAATCTAATGATAAAATAAATATTAACACTGCTACAATAGAACAATTTACTAGTATTAGTGGAATAGGCGAGGCAAAAGCCAAGAATATTATTGAATACAGAAATAGTAATGGTAATTTTAAAAGTATAGAAGATATTAAAAATATAAGTGGAATAGGTGAAGCATTATTTAATAAAATTAAGGACAATATTACTGTATGAAAAAAATGTTAATATTTATGAGTATTTTGTTAATATCTCAAACTAATAAACAAAGCATTTATTGTGATATAAAAGGTAATGTTAACAAACCAGGAGTATATGAAATAAAAGAAAATTATACAATTAATGATGTTATTAAAGAAGCCGGTGGTCTAAAAGACAATTCATATACAAATAAAATTAATTTATCAAAAAAAGTTGTAGATGAAATGGTTATATATATTCCTACTAAATATGAAATATATAAATTAAAAGAATCAAATAATTGTGATTGTAGTAATTACGTAAATGTTTGTAATAATCAATTAAATGAAAATATTCCTACAAAAGATACGACAAATATGACTACAACAACCATTACTACTAAAGAAAAAATTAGCACTACAAATAAAACTACTAAACCTATAACATCAACAATAAAAACAACACAAACACCTACAACAACAACTACCAGTAAAAAAATAATTTATCCTATAAATATTAATAATTGTAGTGTAGAAGATTTATTAAATATAAAAGGATTAGGAGAAATTAAGGCTAAAAAAATAATAGAATATAGAGAAACAAATGGTCTTTTTACTGATATAGAAGATATAAAAAACGTAAGTGGTATAGGAGATGTATTATTTAATAAAATTAAAGAATTTATTGCAATATAAATATTTTATTTTATTGTTATTAATAATTTGTTTATCATTTACTAGAATTAATAACAAATCAATTTATAACATAAACGAAACTAATTTTTATGGTGTTGTAATAGATTACCAATACAAAGATGGATATATTAGTTTAATATTAAAAGGAAAAGAAAAGTTAAAATGTAATTATTATTTAGATAATGATGAAAAAATTAATATTAAGTATGGAGATAAATTATATGTTAATGGTAAATTAAAAAAACCTAATAATAACACTATACCTAATACTTTTAATTATAAAAAATATTTAGAACACAATGATATATATTATATATTAGAAATTGATAAAATAAATAAACAATTAAGAACTAACAATATAATATATAAAATAAAAAATATATTAAAAAGTAGAATAGATAAATATGATCATACTGGTTATTTAAATGCTTTTATACTAGGGAATAAAAACAATATTGATAATGAAACTTATTCAAATTATTCTAAAAATGGCATAATTCATATTTTCTCAATATCAGGTATGCATATTAGTTTATTGGCAAGTATAATATTAAGTTTATTAAACAAGATTAATAAAAATAATAAGAACGTATTAGTAGTTATTATGTTTTTAATATTTTATTTAATATTAACTAATTATCAAGCTAGTATAATAAGAAGTATAATATTTTATATCGTAATTAATTTGTTTAAATTAAAAAAAGTAAAAGTAACTACATTAGATAGTTTTTTAATTTCTATTTCTTTAATACTATTATTTATTCCTAAGTTTATATATAATATAGGATTTTTATATAGTAGTTCAGTTAGTTTTAGTTTAATTTTTTATAAGAATAAATTTAATAAAAATTATGTTATGAATTTATTATATGTTTCTTTTATAAGTTTTCTAATTAGTTTACCAATAACAGTTAGTTTAAATTATCAAGTAAATTTGTTAAGTATTATAATTAATTTATTATTTGTACCTTTAGTATCTTTTATATTATATCCTTTATCTTTAATTGTATTTGTTTTTCCAATTTTTATTTCTTTATTTAATTTTTTTATTAGTATTACAGAGTTTTTATCTAATAATATAAGCAATATTAGTTTTTTTGATCTATTTATTCCTAAAATGAATTTAACTATAATAATAATTTACTATTTGCTAGTTTATTTACTCTTATCTAAAAATATTAAATGGCTAATTGTTTTTTGTTTTTATATATTTGTTATTAAAAATATTAATGTTATAGATAATAGTTACTATGTTTATTTTTTAGATGTAGGGCAAGGGGATATGTCTGTAATAAAATATAAAGATGAATGTATTGTAATAGATACTGGACCGAGTAATGTTTATAAAAGTACTTATAAGATAACAGATAATCATATAAAATTTTTACATAGTATAGGTGTTAATAATATTGATTTATTAGTAATTAGCCATGGTGATAATGATCATATTGGTAACGCTAATTATTTAATTGATAACTTTAATACTAAAAATATAATGATTAATAAAGGTGAAATTAATGAAAGTGAAAAACTATTACCAAAGAATAAAATTGTTAATAGTTACAAATCTAAAATGAAGTTTTATATGTTAGAGCATGCGTTATTTGATAATGAAAATTCGAATAGTATTGTTAATTATTTAGTTGCTTATGATAGAAAATTTATATTTATGGGTGATGCTAGTAAAGAAACAGAATTAGACATTATTAACAAATATAATATTAATGCTGATGTAATTAAAATTGGACATCATGGATCTAAAACTAGTAGTGATGAGTCTTTTATAAAAAAGATAAATCCTATATATTCAATTATAAGTGTTGGTAAAAATAATAGATATAATCATCCTAACATTGAAACTTTAAATAATGTTAAATATACAAAAGTATTTAGGACAGATAAAGATGGTACAATAAGTTTTAAAATAAATAAAAATAAACTAAATATAAAAACATATTCACCATAGAAAAAATAATATTAATGTAGATATTATAAAAATATAAAATAATAATTATTTTCTTTAAAATATGAACTATTTTATGTTTGGTTTCATATTATGTAATATACATTATAATGTTTTAAATATATTTAGTATGAATTTGTACTTGTAAAAATGGGCATTTATATATGCTTATTTTTGCATTAAATAAAAACTATTGCAAAATAGGCATTTTAATTTTATAATAAATATGTAAGTAATTAGAAGTATAAATTATTTATTAGATAGATGGAGGAAATTATGGGATTAACAACAACTTCCATAATAACTCTTATAATTGGTTTATTTGCAGGTGGTGCTGGAATATATGTAATTATAGTTTTGACTGGTGCTGGCGCAGGTAAAAAAGCAGAAAAATTATTAGCTGATGCTAAAAAAGAAGCTGAAAAGCATAAAAGAGATACACTTTTAGAACTAAAAGAAGAAAGTTATAAATTAAAAAATGAAACTGATAAAGAAATAAAAGAAAGAAAACAAGAAATTCTTGCTAGTGAAGATAGATTATTGAATCGTGAAAAATCTTTAGATAAAAGAGAAGAAATGTTACAAGATAGAGATAATAGACTAGCAGAGAAAGATAATAATTTAAATGCTTTAAGAAAACAAATCGAAGATAAAGA